>JBMYUM010000154.1:0-9340 GCA_049605375.1 Phycisphaerae bacterium
GTTCAATGACCAGTCCCAGAAGGTTGTATCCAAATGGTGACGACCGGAACCGCTGTCCAGGTTCGAACAATAATTCATGGTCAACAAAAATGGAAAGCGTATCAGCAAGTCTTTGGTAACGGCGCGTATTGTAGAGTTCTTCTGCGCTGTTGATCGAACGAACCCCGGAGATGTTTGCGAGGAGGTGCTCAACAGTGACACCATCACCCGAGCGAAACTCAGGAACGTACTTGCGTATCGGTGCCTTGAGATCAAGCTCACCTCGCTCCACCAACTGCAGGATACTCACGGACGTCAGCATGCGTGTGATCGTCGCCCAACGAAACACGCTTCGATCCTTGGCGGAGATGTCGTTTTCCAGGTCGGCCCTGCCCAAAGCCAGAATGTGAACAGGCTCGCCATTCCGCACGACCGCCACGGCCATCCCGGGAACATCGGATGATGCCATGAATTCCCGTACGTACGAACGCAAGCGATTCGACGGAGTGGGCTGCAGATCCTGTGCCAACGCACCCGATACGCAGCTACCGAAAGCCAGCACGAACCAGAGTTTATTCATCGCAGGAAAGAACCTGACGTTGTCCATTTCGTAGCCTCCCTGCTTATCACGCAAGTGTCGTGTTTCAATCGCCGTGCAACATGGCGGCAAACTGTGCGACCGCAGCGATTGCCGCCGTCTCGGTTCGCAGTGTGTGGGGTCCCAGCCCCATCGTTTGAACGCCGGCCGCCGCCGCTGCTTCGCGTTCATCTTCACTCCACCCCCCCTCCGGTCCAATCAGCAGGAGGACGTCCGACTTGATCGCGTCAGACCGGGCGCCGTCGGTATTCACGCGGTTTCGCTCATTCAAAATAAGATCACGATACTGAAACATACCTCGGTGAGCGCCAAGATCGGCGATGAATCGCATCGCGCCCTGGGGCAGAGACGCTGACTTGTCCTCTATGATGTCACGAAATGAGCGTGGCTCGTCAAATACAGGCAGCCACGCTCGATGGGACTGCTTCGCTGCCTCGAGTGCCCATCGTCGACAACGATCGACAACACGACCTTGCGGGATAACCACGCTGCGATCAGTAATCATCGGGATGACCCGCCCAACGCCCAACTCCGTCACCTTCTCAATCATAAAGGACTGGCGGGAAGACTTGGGGAAGGCTACGGCAAGTGCCAATCCAGCGCATGCCGATGGCGACACCATCTCCGGCTCATCGGTAATCGCTACCGTAACGGCTTTTCGTGACACCTCGGCAATCGTCGCATGAACCGTATCGCCCCGCCCATTAAAGAGCGTGACGTCAGCCCCCTCCTGCAACCGAAGCGCTTTGCGCGCGTGGTTGGCTTCGTCCTCGGAGAGCTCGCGACGACCCGGGTCGACTGATTCACAAAATAGCCGGATTTCACGCATGGATGGCGATTATGCCATCAGTGGACCGGCGGGCAAACCGGTACGGCCTCGATTCTGAGTCGAGTTCAGGTTGCCATGGCGACCATCCGATAATTCGATCATGGCAACAAGCCATTCCAGAGCCGCTTGGGACGTTAGAACGCCGGTAGAGTACGGAACTCTCATGTCAGAACCAGCATCCAATTTACCCGGCGATGATCTCGTCTCAGAGAGCGATCTTGACGCACTCCTTGCCCAAGCGTCGAGTCTCGCGAGCGATCTGGCAAGCGACGACCCGGCAGAGAGCGGTGAGACCGATCCAGCAGCTATTCCCGCAGAGCTGGAAGCCATGGAGCCGGACGCCGAAGAGGCCGCACTCGATGGCGCCGATGAAACCGCTGCCGGTGACGAGGACGCTTTCGATGAAACGATCGAAAGCATGACCAACGCCCTCGATGAAATCGAATCCGACGAATCAGACGACGGTCTTGAAGCACTGGAAGCCCTTGAAACCGCCGAACAGGTCGAGCAGTCCGTTGATGAAATGGAGGGCATGGCCGAATCGCTGGCGGATGAGATCGGGACGGAAGAAGCCAGCGCGGGGGATACTTCTGAAGACGGCAATGAATCGGATGAGGAAGACGGCGTTCCAGACTTCATGAAAGAGTTCATGGAGCCGTCCGATGAACCGATTCCCGATCAACCACTTCCGGCATTCATGGACAGCTCCGCTGCCGCGGAAACGGAGGAGCCTTCCGCAGAAAAAGCCAAGCAGAAGGAAACTGAGAGCGCTGACGAAGAAGCGGACACTCTAGCGAAGAAACGCGCGCCTGGTCGGCTGGTATCCTACGTTCGCTCGATCCTCGGTAGCGTCGGGAGCAAATTTGCTTTTCTCAAGCCTCTGTGGATCAAAGTAGAACCGATCGCGTTCCTGGCGGCCACCGGACTCGCATTTGTCCTCGATCTCGCTGATAAGCCGGTCGCATTTCTGGGCCCGCGCATCCGACACTTCCTCGGCGTGATGGCGATCGCCTCGCTCGGTGCATCGATCATGGTGATGCTGATGGCATCCCTTCGATGATATGATCTCGACCACTTTCGGTTTGCACCCCTCCGTCCATGTCATGTAACCTCTTGGTCTCGTAACCGCTCCGCATACTTCGATTGAAGTGTCCAGGCACGATATTCAACGGCGTGAGCGGCCCTTGGGCGACCGACACATCGCTTGGTCAGCCGAAGACGTCTGCAACATGGAAGGCCGAAGCATGAAATCCAGGACCTGGAACCGGGTAACCACGTTTCCGTTTGTGCTGCTCATCATGGCCTACCGGTGCATGCTCCGTCCCTTCATGGGGGGCTATTGCCGATTTGAGCCGAGCTGCAGCCAGTATGCCCTGGATGCACTGCAGCTTCATGGGGTCACACGCGGGGTCAAGCTCACGGTCGGGCGCATTTTTCGCTGCCGCCCTGGAACAGCACCAGGTCTGGATCCGGTCCCGCCTCCACGGGCAACGGATGAGACGTGAGGATCGCCCTTTCCGGGATTCAGCAACTGCTCCGATCTTCGTTTCCAACACACCCCATATTCCGATACGAATTAGCTTATCTGACCGAGAGCCCCATACGATAAACCCATATGGACCTTGGCGGGCATGAGTGCTCGCTTCAAATCGGCAACGTTGACGCTTTGGATTTCGACTCGTGACATCGACTTCGCCTCATGTCGTAGCGGCAACCACTGACGATCCAGCCGTACCAGACGCAGGCTCATTTTCCCATGGTCGAGCAGCGAAGGCGAGCACATCCGAAATCGGCACGGGCATCTATGCGCGCCAATTGCAGCACCTCATGCCGGATGTACAAGCCGCTCTGGGGCCGTTCCCCTGGCAGGCGGAATCCATCAATGCCTGGCAAGCACGGCGCGTCGATGGGCAAACGCAAACGCGTGTGATCAAAGCCGCGCTCGCCGGCGCCATCGCAAGAGATTGTGGACTGGTCTCAAGTGATGAGTTGGATGCCGGTGTCACGATCGCCCTGATTGGTTGGCAGCTTGGGCTCACCATGACAGGGTCCCCGCGGCGCGGCAGCAGTACGACCAACGACGAACGAATCCACGCATGCCTCTTTGCTATCCGGGTACTCAGCGAATCTCCACGACTTCAGGCGCCGGAAATCCTTGATGATCTGGCGCAGCATCTGCACTGGCTCAGCCGCCTTCGTGCGAACAGGATCGACGATCACCTTCAAAAATGGTGTACGATTGCAGAGGGTGGCTGGTTGTTGCGGGATACGTCGTTGATCCAACGGGCGGCCCTTCAAATCGACCAACTGCTGGCCCATTCGGAGTCCCTCCCCAACCGTACGCTTGTTGAACAATCACAGCGATTTGATCTTCTGGCACTCACAACGGAGCGATGCAGTTGGAGCAACTTCGACCATGTGCTGGAACAATGGATCGAGAAACTCCGATTCCATGTTCATCCCAATGGGTGTGTACCGTCGGCCACCGGTGTCCGTTTGCCAGTGTCACCGGTCGGAATTGAAATACTCGCCAAGCGCAATTCAAATGCCGACAGTCTGGCACGGTCTATCCGGGAGTACATTCGTCAGTCAGGCGTGGGTGTACGCTGGTCGACCAGCGATGCAGCCAACTTCGCCCTGGCCGCTGTCCACGGCCAACCCTTTCAGGCATCGAGAGCATCGGGACCATTGGCCGATTCGGGGATACCGCCGACTGCCAACGGAGACCATGACACACCGGCACCAACCCAAATCATCGTCGCCGACAAAACGTACCTTGAAGTTGACAACGGCGATCGTGTCTCGATGCACGTGACATTCCTGGATTCCAACGAGACCATTACCTGCTGGCGTCCGGCCCTGTATCACAACCAACAGCTGTTGACGCCACTCGCTGAAACGGTGCGATGCGAGCGAGTCACACTCCACCAGGAGCAGCTGTCGAATGGTGATCGTGATACGTCATTGAATGCTGACAGCCAGCAGGAAGACCCGTCGATCGCACAACTGCCACAGGCGGGTCCTGACTCCCGAGGGCCGTGCCTGACGCGTCTTGTCCTGGTCGGAAGGTTGGGGATCAATCGGCAATCGCCACTCAGCGGGGCGCCATCAAAGTCGCCACGGCAACTCCCCTTGTTGCGCATGCTCCGTCGCCTGACCGGGCTGGGTGTCTTTCGCGGCATACCAGGAATGGCCTGGTTTCGCCGGAAGTGCCGCTGCCAACATCGACCACGTTTCCGGCGCGTCATCGATCTTTACGACGACCACGTCTCCGTACGTGACATCTTCGCGATGCGTTCCAGTGAAGACATCGTCTATCTTCCGGAGCGCCAAATCGCGGGAAGCGACGGAAAGACCTCCAGCATCACACACCAGGTCACTGCCATACCCATCCTCGACGTCGTACGTTCATTTGGCCGCTCGTCGTGCCTGTGAGTCGTTCAGTCGTCAAAATACCGTAAGCTGCGTTACCATGCTGTAATAGCAGGGAATCGGGGCGTATCCCATCGTTGGCTTGGCGCCGGCTGGTGAAACTCCTAGTCTTGTACCGGAATGCTCTTACAACCAGAACTTGAATCGCCGATCAGCCGCTGCCCCGGCGCGTTCGTAGTCGACAGTGGTGACTTGCAGAATCAACCGCCTACTTGCAGGATCAACCGGAGGACGAGTGAATGCACGAACTCATAAAACGCATGCGACCCCATCTACTGCGGACCGTTGCCCCTGGCGCATTCGCAGGCAAGTGGAGCTGGCCAGCCTTTAACGCACGCGTCGCCAGTCTGATGGTGTTCGCCCTCGCATGCTGCGCGACAACCACGTTTGCTTCCCAGGATGATCCCCCAATCGCTTGGCACGCCGAGCTTGCCGACTTTGGTGACAGCGAGGCCTATCCGAAGGCAGACGCCTTCGTGGCGTTGCATGACGTGTCGGTCCATGTCGGCGAAGACGGTCTTGCCACAACATACGAGACGCGGGTGGTCAAACTCCTCACATCCAAAGGGGTACGCGACCATGCTGTCGCTCGTTTTGATTTCGATCCCAATACAAATCGTTTTCAGGTCAAGGCCATCCGCATCCATCGTATGCATGCCTCGGGCACCGCTGTCCTACCCGTTGATCTCGCGCCGATCGTCACCGCCCCAGCCCCCGCTCGCAGTATTTACTGGGGAAGCATGTTTCAAGCCGTCGAGGTCCCCGGCCTGAAGAAGAACGACGTCCTTGAAATTGTGACCGAGAAGACGGGATTCAATCTGGCCTATTTGACCGGCAACAGCCCGGGTCCCGTTGTGGGTGCAGAGACGTTGGAACCACCCATGCCAGGTCATTGGCATGATACAGTCTATTTCCAGGAACAGATGCCCATCCGTGAAAAGCGATACACCGTTCGCGTCCCCCGAAATAAACCACTGCAGTACGAAGTATGTCATGGCAGCCTTGACACGTCCGTTCGCTTTGATGGTAGCGATATGATCTATCGCTTTGTGGGGCGCGACATGTCAGTCCCGGTCACGGAACCGCGTCGACAGGCTTTCAGCGACGTTGCGTGCAAGCTTGTCCTGACCACCGTCGAAGACTGGGTCGCCAAGTCTCAGTGGTTTCACGACGCCAACGTCTATCAGTTTGATTCAACTCCGGCGATTGAAGCAAAAGTCTCTGAGTTGATCCGTGACGTGCAGGAGCCGGTCGAGAAGATGCGACGGATCAACAGCTGGGTAGCAGACAATGTCCGTTACGTCGGTACGGCGCGCGGACCGTGCGAAGGCTATACGATGCACCGTTCCGATGAGACGTTCCGAGATCTTGGTGGTGTATGCAAGGATAAAGCGGGATTGGCCGTCACCATGCTGCGCGTCGCTGGTTTCGACGCGTTTCCGGTCATGACGCAAGCTGGGTCTGACGTCGAGTACACGCCCGCTGATCAATTCAATCACGCTGTTGCCGCTGTGCGCGAGAAAGATGGTGGGATTACCTTACTCGATCCGACCTGGTCACCCACAAGTCGAGAGCTGTGGTCGTCACGTGAATGCCTTCAATACGTTGTCTATGGGTTCCCCGGCGGGCGTGATCTTGGGCAATCACCCTATTTTCCTCCTGCGCACAATAATATTGAATCGACCACCGAATCCTCTCTGGATGAAAACGGCACGCTTACCATGCGGACCAAGTTTGAACTCTCCAATTACCCATGCACCAGCTTTCGTCGATTCATGGCCCGGCATGCACCACGCGATCGACATGGCCAACTCGAATCGGCTTTTGATCAATTGGGTCGTCAGGTACATCTCAAAAGCGCCTCCTACACAGAGCCGCGAAATTACGAGGATGACAGCCAGATACGCGCTAATATTCAGGTCGACAACTACGCACTGCATGGGAAAAGCACGTTCATATTCAAACTACCCATGCTGCAGCACCCACTGGCTGATATCTGGTGCGGCGACATCCTTCAGAAAGTTGACGAGAACGATGATCGGCGAACCGGCATGAAGCTGCGAACGACCAGACGCATCAGCTACAAAGACACCCTCCAACTTCCAGAAGGCTGGAAGATTGCGGACATGCCGGATTCGGTGTCGTTGGAGAATGACGCTGGGTTACTCCAGTTCGATATTCGTCAGGAAGAAGAGAAGGTTCATTACGAGTTGTTGTTCGAGGCGCGACAGCACATCATTCCTGCGGAGAACTACAAGGACTACCAGACGATCAATGCCAAATTGCTGGCACTCGCTGACTTGTGGATCAGTTGCAGCCCGAAACGTCCGTCCCCAAGCCCGATGGATGACGAGAACACACCTGGCGAGGAGGCGACACGATGAAAACGAGAGCCCTAGCAGCACAACGTAACTGCATCGTCGCGAGCTTTATGGCGTCGATGATGCTGTTCTGCCCGGGTGCAATCGCAGCCGATTTCACCAGGGTCAGTCGTGATCAGTATCCAAAGGCGGATGCCGTCGTTCTCAGCTTATCGCAGACGTACACCAGGCACGACGATGGCAGTCTTACCTATGAAGAACATCGTTTCGTTCAGCTGTTGGACAATCGCGCCTGGCGTCGTCACGCCGACCCGCGCATCCCGTTCGTCAGCGGCAAGCAGACGATTGAACTGATGGCTGCGCGGGCCCACTTGCCGAGCGGAGACGTTCTTGATCTGCCCGACTACAGCCGGCATGAGGTCAGCCCCAATCTGGCCAAATGGCCCGCGTTCGCTGATCAAAGGGAAATGGTCTTCACGCAGAGTGGTATTCAGAATGGTGCCGTTATGGAGTTTCACGTCCGACGCACCAGCAAACCAGGCTTCCGACGTTGGCTGGAAGCCGACATCTCACTCGGGGGGCAGGATCCGATCGTCCGGCGGGAAATCAACGTCGTACGCCCTGAAAGTAGCCGGGAACTACGTATCCATTGGTTTCGGCCCGAGCCGCGGATCAGCGGGTTGTTCGACGGTGATCAACCTGAGCTCAAGATTTCGCGGAACGAAGCGAGGGCGACAACGAAGACATGGATCATTGAGAACATCCCCGGATTTATGGAAGAACCGCAGGGATTGCCGTGGCCGGAACGTCGCGGACGTCTTCAATTCACCGAACGCCCCTCCGGTGAGAGCTGGGTACAGGACACCATTCAACGCATTGAATCCGCGGCGAAATTGGATGGTGATATCCGCTCATTTGTTGATGAAGCCACAAAAGACGCAACCGCCACATCGGAACGCTTGGATTCGCTCTTCGGCGCGATCAAAGAGAATATCGCATGGGTAAAAGACGACTTGGCTTGGCGGGACCATCAACTACGACCGGCATCGGTCGTACTTCAGACGCGGTATGGTTCGACCCTGGAAATGGAAGCACTCGCGCTGGCGGCCACCCGTGCCCTTGGCGAAAATGCAGAGCCCTACCTGGCTGCCGACGCTTTCACCGCCCGTCCTGACCTTCTGACGGACGCAGACCTCGCTGACGTTTATCTTGCCGTCGGGCAAACAAATGAGAGAACATGGTATCACCCCTACGATGGCTTGGCAGACCTCCAAGGCCGATTCCGCAAGCGCATGCGATTTGGTGCAAGTGGAAACCAGCTGGCCGATGAGCTTCAACGCGGTAACCGCATGGATGTCGATTCGATTTCCATCCGGGGTAGAGCCAGCCTCGACGAGCAACTGACGACACTAACAGGCAGTCTCGACGTGGACCTTCGACACGGCTTCATCAACACCGTGCATGCGCGCGACGCCAAGAAACGACGTGCGCTCCTGCAACGCGCGATCCGTCATATCTTGCCGAATGCCAAAGTGACCAATGACGACGTGGCGCTGCTGACAGATACGCACATGCGTGCAACGCTCGACTTCGAGGTGGAGAAACCGCTGCAGCATGTCGGAGATGCGCGCATGCTCATGCTTGGCGAATCGGACCCGGCGATTCACCAATCTGGTATTCAGCATGATCTTCCGTCGCGGCGAACGCCATTGCGATTGTTTGCTCCGGTTGCTTCTCAACTTGACCTTACGCTCGAACTCCCGGCCAACGTGGCCATCGAGGCGTTGCCCGAAGCGTGTGATGTCTCGACGATCAGCGGCAACGTCATCGAGCAGCGTATCAGCCTTAACGGGACGAACGTACGGATCATCCGCGACATCAAGTTCGACAAAATGGAGCCCAGTGAATATTTCAGAATGCGCAGGGGCATGCGCCAGCTCATGAATCCTGTTTCAAGAACTGTACTCCTTATGAGCGAACGATCCGGCAGCAACGATTGATAACTACGGTCCCGGCGTTCCCATCGAAAGACCATGGCGACGCGTTTCGGCATCGATTCATGCCCCACCCAAGTCGACGAATGATCCGTGAACGAGTGCGGCGAGCCTTTGGCGTCATCCTGGCGATGGCGTCACTGGTTACGGCTTGCGAAAAGAAAGAACAGCCGCGCGAGATTCAACA
>JBMYUM010000155.1:0-9321 GCA_049605375.1 Phycisphaerae bacterium
AATCAAGAATCCACTCGCAGGCATCAGCGGCGCCATCCAGGTCATCCGGGATGCACTGGGACTCGACAACGAACACCGCGGAATCGTTGATGAAATCCTCGTCCATATCGCACGCGTCGACGCAACCGTGAAAGACCTGCTCCACTATGCCAGACCCGCACCACCCGCGCGCCGCCTTCTCAAACTTTCGGATGTCATCCGTAGCGCCCTGACACTGGTCTCGCAGGAACCCGCCACGCGCGGCATCATATTCAAGGTCAATGAGGCGGATGATGATGCAACGATCTTTGCCGATGAAAACCAGATCGAACAGCTGCTCATCAACCTGTTACAGAATGCCGCACACGCCTCGTCCGGCGGCGACCCCATCGAAGTCCGCACCATGGCGGACGTCGCAGTCGACGGCCCCCAGGGCACAACCATGATGTGCATTGAGATCCAGGATTTCGGAAGTGGTATGCCACCGGAAGCGGTCAAACGCGCGCTCGAACCTTTCTTCACGACCAAAGCCCGTGGGAC
Organism: Phycisphaerae bacterium; assembly: GCA_049605375.1. GTDB lineage: Bacteria > Planctomycetota > Phycisphaerae > UBA1845 > UBA1845 > JADFOB01. The sequence goes on from JBMYUM010000155.1 coordinate 520, forward strand.
AGGACTCGGACTCGCCATCTGCCGCCGTATCTGTGAATCACACGAAGGCTCGATTTCGATCAAGAGCGAAGAAAAAGTAGGTACCACCGTTCGCGTTCTGATTCCAGCAACGCCAGTCACCTGATTGCGCCAGTCACCTGATTGAGAGAGCACCATGCCGGTACGAATTCTCATCATCGAAGATGAACAACTTATTCGCTGGTCGCTGCGCCAGAAAATGGAAACGCGCGACTACGAGGTCACGGAGGCTGCCAACGGCCACGAAGCCGCCGAGGCTCTCAAGAATCGGAGCTTTGACCTCATCCTGTTGGATTACAAACTTCCCGACACGACCGGCATCGATATCCTCAAATCCATCCGGGAAGATGACGGTGATGTCGTGGTGATCATGATGACGGCCTATTCGACCGTTGAAAACGCTGTCGACGCGATGAAACTCGGTGCCTTCGATTACATGACCAAGCCGTTCGACATGGAACGGCTCATGCACGTCGTCGACAAAGCACTCGAAACCACCAAGCTCCGTCGCGAAGTGCGGGAACTCAGAAAGCAGATCACCGCGGACTACGGCATGGAGCAGATCATCGGTCAAGACAACTCCATGCAGGAGCTCTTCGACACGATCAAGCGAATCGCCGCCAGCAGCGCGTCCACCGTCTTCCTTCGTGGCGAATCCGGAACGGGGAAAGACCTCGTGGCACGTGTCATCCACTACCAGTCAGATCGCGCACCGCGTCCCTTCATGAATGTCACCTGCACCGCACTGTCCGAGACTCTCCTCGAGAGCGAGTTGTTCGGACACGAACGCGGCGCCTTTACCGATGCCAAAGCGCAGAAAAAAGGACTCTTCGAACTCGCCGACGGCGGCACGATTTTTCTCGACGAAGTCGGTGACATGCCTCCCGCATTGCAAGCCAAACTTCTTCGCTTTCTCGAGGATCGGACATTTCGACGCGTGGGCGGAACCACAGAGATCTCCGTCGATGTACGCATCATCGCTGCGACCAACCGCGATCTGGAAGAGGCCATTCGCGAGGGTCACTTCCGTTCCGACCTCATGTATCGACTCGATGTGGTCACCATTTATCTGCCGCCGTTGCGCGAACGCGGCGAAGATGTTCTCCTCCTTGCACGCCATTTCGCATCACGGTTTGCCAAGGAATTTCGCAAACCCATCAACAGCATCACCGACGGTGGTCTGAAAAAACTGCAGGCGTACCCCTGGCCGGGCAATGTGAGAGAGCTCAAGAACGCCATCGAACGTAGCGTCCTCCTGTCCAGCGGGACCACCATCGGTGCTGAAGATCTTGTGCTGGGTGGTCACGCAGACAGCCGGACCGAAGAAGGCAACTTTGTGCTGCCCGCTAACGGCGTCGATCTCCGTGAGGTCGAAGCGCAATTCATCAAACAGGCGCTCTCCCGGACCGGCAACAACCAAACACAAGCCGCGAAGTTGCTGCACCTGTCGCGTGACGCATTCCGTTACCGTCTTGAAAAACTTGGTTTGATCTGATCGGTCACAACAAAGATCGTTGAATTCCAAATCAACGGTTGACCGCCCACTTCACAAAGCGCTACCTTGAACTGCCGGCACGTCCCGCATGGCCGCGCAGTGAACTCTCGTTGCGCAAGCCGGTCACGACTAAAACAGACTGGTACCCACTATGTGTCAACAACCTCGATTGGATGACAAACGACAGGCATTGGTCCGCAAACATCTCGGACTCGTCACGATTCACTTGAACAGATTCGTTCCAGGTCTGACGACCGAAGAAGATGGTCGCGCGTGGGATGACCTGTACCAGGAAGGATGCCTCGGGCTGGCACGGGCCGCCAGTCGCTATCAGGATGACTGCGGCATTCCCTTTGCAGCCTACGCCATTCCGCGAATACACAATGCGGTCAGCCTCGCGTTGCAAGAGTACGAGATGAAGAAAGCCAGACAAGCCGGACGAAGAAGGTGGCACGACAACATTGAGGATAAGAGAGAACCGGGTTCCGTCATGTCATCGCCGATTGACATCATCGCATCACACGGATGCGAGACGGTCGGTGACCGGATTCGCCAGAAGTATGAACGTGCGGTGGCGGATGCCGCCCGAACGGTTTCCGCCGGAAACTCGACGCGAGGTGATCGAATCGACCTGGTTCGAGCGCTTGTCGGCAAAAGGTTTCTGATTCCATCGCCGGATCAGCGAACGCCTCTACGACAGATTGCCAGAGAAACAAGGTCCTCTTATGGCCGAGTGGCGGATTGCAGCCGAGTAATGACGACGCTCATCGGTCATTACTTGCAATTGGATCCTGAATTCAAACTGCTCGATCGCGTTCGCAACGCGTCGTCGTCCGGCAACAACCACATCATCAACGACGAATTGGAATCGAAGTTGCTTCAGGTATGCAAAGATGAACTCAATGCAAGACTGCGAAATAGAAACAACGTTACACGACTCGCGATACTCAAGAAAATCCTGGAATCGCTCCCGCATGCAACCACCACTTTCATCAACGCGACATTGCCACGCCTCTCTCCGCGTGCACGTGAAGAACTCCTTGCCTGCTCCGCCACCGATCAGGATCAGGCATGCTGAGCTTCTTCGAGTCACGAGCGCGATCAGTCCTTCGATTCGAAGATCAGAAACGGTGCCAATGACCTCGCGGTCTTGGGACCAATGCCGTGCACCGCACATAAATCATCAGCCGACGCATACACTCGAACACCACAATCGACGGATGGGCTCCCGTGCTCCGCCCCGTGCGTATCCAGCGGAAGCGCATGCCCCGCTTCTTGCCATGCCTGTTCGCGAAAACTCACGATTCGCTGCGCACGTGTCTTCCCAATGCCCGGCAACGTCGCCAGCGCAGGCCAATCCGCGCAGTTTGGATTGACCAGCGTCTGCATACGTATCTGGCATTGATGAAACGTCGCCATTTGCCGATCGACCACCACGCGAAGCTGGATGGCCGCGAAGCATGGAAGCAGAAGCGCAACGAATAACCAACGACGAGTGAAAGTCTGACGAGATACTGGCGTTGACGATGGCGCCGGTTCCAGTGGATCAAAAATGAAGTTCATGGATAGAGCTCCGCAAGCGCCCCGATCCATGCGCCCCGATCAATGCGCATCGATCCATGCGCACCGCCCCGAAGGACGAGATCTGTGGTTCAAACAAGACTGACGCTACGAATGCAAAGAGATTTCGTAACGCAGGAAGTGAAGCAGCGTGGCTCAGGCCTTACCGCTTTGCTGACTGATGGAACGCTTGAATTCACCAAGCGTCGCGTACACCTGCTTGGGGGCGTGCCCGGAATTCAGAAGGCCGCCGTACGGAATCGCGTGAGTTGCATGATCCGACAGCCCATACCAGCAGACGCTGTCAACAAACGTCTTGCTCATGGCAACCTCAAGGAACCGCCCTGCCCATTCGGCCTGCACCGACTCGGACCATGGCGACCGCCAATAACCGCCGTGCTTCTCACCGTCGGCCGTGTGCGACGGCGCCTGGATACCGGTGATATGCAGCGTCTTGCCGGTCTTGGCGAAATCGTCAATCAGCGACGAGATCTTGAACATGTCGCGCACATGACATCCGTCCGTGGGTGCCCCCATCAGGAATTGGAGGCCGAAAGCGTCAAAGTTGACCCCGCTCTGCACTGCCATTTCCGCGTAAAGCTGAGGCGGAATGGTTCGCTGGTTGCGCGCGTAGTATTCACCCCATGGCGCGATCAGCTCGAGAATCGCCATGCTCTTCGGCGCGACCTGCTTCGTCAGGGCGGCGGCCATGCGCGTCAATTCAATAAGCTGCTCAAAATTGAACGTGAAGCAGTTGGTGGCATGGATGCCGCTGATCACATCCCACATCTGGATGTACTGACCGTACCTGTTAATGACGCGGCGAATGTGCTCGAACGCAAGGTCACGGATCGCGTCAAAATCGTGCTCCCAGAAATAAAGCCAATCGGGAACATTCGATTCCTGGAACGAAAGCAGGGCCGACCCCTTCATCGGGATGCGCAGCTTGTGAAGTGCTTCGACCCATGCGTCGAGCGGACGCCAGTTGAAAGACTGCTCGTTCGGCTCAATCTCACGCCAGCAAATCGGAACGGTGACAAAGTCCGTCGACTCCGTGAGATACTTCGGTGCCAACTCCACCGCGTCGTCAAGGTCGATCCGGCAACCGGTGACCAACCGCCGGAAGCTGTTCGCCTGGCGACGACGATCAAGAAATACCTGGGCGTGAAACTGACTCAACGCCTCACTCGCAACGACCGCCTTCGACAGGGCCTTGCTGCCGAGAGCGGCGGCCTCCTCTGTCGTGTCGGCCTTGAGTGCCTCGACCAGGGTCATCCGCGCGTCGGTGACCGCTTCCATCAGCTCCGCCGTTCCCTCGTAGTCGATCAATCCCCACTCTTCGAGTTTCTTGGCGATGTGCATCAGCCGGCCACGTGCGAGCTCAAGCTCAAGCACATACGGTCGGTCGCGCTCGGTCAGTCGCACGGTTTCGACCATCACCTCGCCCACACCCTCGACAGGCCACAAGATGGCCAGGCCGGCGGGTCCGGCCGAACGCTTCTTACAGGTGATGGTGCCGTTGCGATAGCCAAGCTCAGCACGCAGGGGAACGTCATCGCTGCCGATCAGGTATGCCCCGCTGAGGTCCAGATTGGCAGGAACCTCACCGTATTGATAAACCACGAAAGAAAGCATCAAAAGCCTTTGCGGATTTCAGCAGCTCTTTACCGACCAACTCGGTGTCGCGCAAGATGGGCCTTCCTTGCAGGCCCGTAATCCGCCATTATGCTCAAAACAACCCGGGGCGTCGAGCACCGGCGGAGCCAAGTTGGACTGAAAAAGTTTGAAACGCCTGCACCAATACGATGATGACGAACAGCCCAATGACACGTGAACCGCGCTGATCTCAGCACGGTCCACGCGCCTCGAAAGGAATCATGGCATGTCGACCGGAAAGGCCGTTACACAGACCAACATCCCCAACCTTCCCCTCCGACGCGGAAAGGTCCGCGATGTGTATGACTGGGGCGAGGAGATCCTCCTGGTGGCCACCGACCGGATCAGCGCCTTCGATGTCATCATGCCGACACCGATCCCTGGAAAAGGCGAACTACTGACCGCCATCTCCGCCTTCTGGTTCAACTTCTTCGCTGACCATACCGCCAACCACCTGATCGAGGTCGTTGAGGCCACGGCTCCTCACGGCCTGGATGACCACCTTACCGAGCTTCGCGGACGCACCATGCGTTGCCGAAAAACGACCGTCGTCCCGATCGAGTGCGTTGTCCGCGGTTACCTCGCCGGCTCCGGCTGGGTCGATTACCAGCGGGATGGCTCCGTCTGCGGTATCGCGCTTCCGCCCGGTCTGAGACAGTCGGATAGACTGCCGGAGCCCATTTTCACACCCGCTACCAAGGCAGACGTCGGCCATGACGAGAATATTTCGTTTGAGCAGGCATGTAAGATCGCGGGCGAGGACGTCATAAATACCCTGCGAGAACGGAGCATCAAGCTGTACATGGCCGCCGCAGAATACGCTGCGGCTCGGGGGATCATCATCGCCGACACCAAGTTTGAATGGGGCCGGCGGAACGATGAAATCATCCTGATCGACGAAGTTCTGACGCCTGATTCCTCACGATTCTGGCCTGCCGATCGCTACGAAGTCGGTCGCAGCCAGCCCAGTTTCGACAAGCAATTTGTCCGCGACTATCTGCTGACGCTGGTTGAACAGGGCAAGTGGGACAAAACGCCACCGGGACCGGAATTGCCGGAACCGATTGTTGTGCAGACGCTCGAACGGTACCGGGAAGCCGTCTCCAGGTTGACGAAATCGTAATCGCTGGTGATCCGTGCCGTCTCATGGAACTTCAGGCTGTGAAAAACCAACCGGAATCCCGTTGAATTCAGACTGTATAATCATCAAAATGACCCAAACAGGGGTTTCGAGCACGTTACAGGCTCCCCCGCAGCGTGCTGCACCAGCAGGAAACAGGAAGGCGAAGCGTTATGAGTCGCAATCTCGAATTACTCGAACGTCATCGAGGCGAGCTTCGAGCGCTCATCACGAAATTGACAAACGCCGATGTCGATGACCTGATGCAGGACATCCAGCTTCATCTCTGGCTGAAAGTCGATCAGATTCCTGCGTGCGACACGCACGCGCAGCATTGGCTGGCAAGGGTCACCAAGAATTACGTCTGGGCAAAACACCGTGGCATGAAAATCGACTTTGCCACCGGCGACGCGATCTTCGAAGGCGATGAGAAAACAGCCCCGGGCGTTACGCCCAGCTCGGACGCCGCCCGTGCGTCACAGGTGGAACGGATCAAGGACGCCATTAAAGAGTTGCCGCCGAATGAGAAGGAAGTTATTGAGAGCTACTTCTTCGGGCATATGAGCGTGAACGACATTGCCAAGAAGCTCGGTTTTCGAAGTGAGTCGGTCAGCCGCATAAAGGAACGGGCCATTAAGAATATCATGAAACTGGTTGGATCAGCCTGATGTCAGTGCTGGCCAGACAATAAACCTGTATAGCTATCGTATGTGATCGGTCGGGGGACATGAAACACATCGTTGCATCCATTCCAGGGTTCGAATTCGTAGACGTGCTTGGGCGCGGTGCGCAGGGCATCGTCTGCAAGGTACTGGAAACAAAGACAGATCGAACGGTCGCGCTCAAGTTCACGCGGCACGGCCTGTTGGCTACGCCTCGTGACCGCGAGCGGTTTGACCGTGAAATCAAGTACCAGGCCCAGTTCGAGCATCCGCATATCGCACGAATTCTCAGCGCGGGTGTCACCGAAGAAGGTTATGCCTGGTTTACGACGCCATACATTGAAGGCCTGCCGTTGGACCAATGGCTGGAACAGACGGACTCGGTGTTGACGCTCGACGGTCGCTGGAATCTGGACGTCTTCTGCAAGATCTGTGATGCCGTTCACTACCTTCATGAGATGGGCGTGGTCCACCGTGACCTCAAGCCAACCAACGTGCTGGTCGATCATGACGACTCGCCGATGGTCATCGACTTTGGTCTGGCAAAGGCTCTTGAGCAATCCAACATCGACACGCTGACCGGCGAAGGCATGATGGTCGGTACGCCTCAATATGCGTCACCGGAACAACTGACCGCCGGCTCGGTGGATCGTCGGACCGACATCTATGCACTTGGGGTGCTGCTCTATGAATGGGTTGTGGGGCGATTGCCTTACGACTGCGACACCGAGGATCGAAGCGCTGTCATATCGGCGATCACCAAGGCGAAGGTCATCCGGCCTGATGTCGTGTCCCCCGGTATTGAACCTGATCTGCAGACGATCATTCTGACGTGTCTGGAGAGTGATCCACAGCTCCGGTACGCGTCCGCGCAAGCCCTTGCGCGAGACGTCGAGCGATACCAGCAACGATTGGTCGTTCATGCCCCACGTCCATCGGCATTCCTGCGGTTACGAAACACTGCCAGGAAGCACAGGCTTCATCAGGCAGCCGTTTTGTGCCTGCTTACAGCGACTGTGGCATGGCTCAGTACACCATTAGTCAACAGCGCTTTTTTTGCAGCGGAGGAAACAGCGCCCTTCACGGTGATTCCGATGGAGGAGTCTAAACGACAAACCTTTGGCACCGCGTCACTGGCTTCTTTGGATGGCTCAGTCGAACTACTGGCCGAGATTCTTCGCGTCAAAGACATGAGGTCGGATCTGATCGAACATGAGTTGCTTGCCGCAACCCAACCTGGGGTACTTGGCTACAAGGAAGTCGAAAGATTCAGAAAGGCTATCAGCGACAAAGCAGCGGCAGCGATCCGGACGGGCGACATCGACCAGGGGGTTGGCTTTGTCAAGTTGCTTGCCAAGATCGCACGAGACTTTGCCAAACTCAGTGATGCGATGTCGTGCAATTTTTCCATTCGCTACTGGATGGAACACGACCAAGTCATCGACAAACTACTACGTGATACCGATGACCAGCCTATTCCAACATTACGTGAATCTCTCGAATTGATGGGTGACGAGTACACAAGCATGGTTCCCGTTCTCAAGAAGATCAAACGTGACATGCATTCACTGGTGGACGTCGCGGTCACGGACGGTGTGATCAGCGAGGACACCTGGCAGAAGTACTACTCGTACCATCCGCACCTGTTTCCTCTTTTCATGACGTGGCCTTCACAGGAAGAAGCACACAAATTCATCGACGACTTCTTTGATGAGTGGATTGCCCGGTCAGCAGCGTATGAGCAGTTCGATCGTGAGCCTTACAAGGTTCACCCGACATACTATCTGGTCTACTGGCCGTTACCGGGTGGCGAGAAAGAGATGCGAGAAGCCAGAACCAAAATCCTGGACAATCGAAAGAAGCAGTTGCAGGAGTTGAAAAGACGAGAGGCCGCCGCCAGTTCGAACTGAGACGGCAACCTCTTCAATAACGAATTCGCGCAACCCATTAACCTTCCTTGCGATACTCTTTCAAGTAGCCTCTGAATTGCACGAGGTGCTCTTCCTCATCGGCCAGCAGTCGAATGCAGAGGTCCTGTGTAACGTAGTCAGCACCATCGACAGCCTTGATGATCTTGCGGTACTGCTCGCAGGCTTTTTCTTCTGCATCGATCACAGCTTCAATGACATCGATAACGTCAGTGGTGTCGGCCGGTGGCTGCCGCTGCCCCCCCAAGGTGACACCCGCCGAGCCCGGTAGCACACCCCCCAGTTGCTTGATACGTTTACCAAGCTCCTGCGCGTGGGTGACTTCTTCCGTCACATCGGCGGCCAACGCCTTCTTGATTTCCT
>JBMYUM010000156.1:0-5071 GCA_049605375.1 Phycisphaerae bacterium
GAAACGGCTCCTAGGAATCGCCAAGACGCTACGCTTGGATTGCAACTGCTCTAGCAACGCACGTCGCGCGATCGATCAAGGGTGACTACTTGATACCTGTTGATACAAGTAACCGAGCGTGCCATGCTTACGCCCCATCGCAGATGGGGCTAAGCATGAAAGCAGTTACACAACCGATTATCCCTTGCTCTCCGTCAGAACAGGAAGCTCCAACGCACGCTTGCTGCTGATCTTGGTGCCGAGCTTAACGAAGTCATCCGCCGTCCGAGGCGCCAGGGGAAGTGCATGACTGGAATCTCCACCATGCACGGACAACATCGGAACCCGATTCATGGGCGGGGTTTCCCGGCGCGTGACTTTACCGAACCGGAGCTTGAACACCCATCCGATCGTACGCCGGAACGTCTGCCAAAGCCCCCACATACCAACGCCCTGCCAGATCGCTTCCGCGATGAACATCCGCGTCTTTGGCCGAACCAGCGCAATCGCCATGTGAACGGGATTGTAAAAGTAAGCATAGGCCGTAAGCATGTTCAATTGCTTCCGCCACGGCTTGGGGTGCTTTGAAGCAATCACAAAAGCACCGCCCAGCATATGCTCTTCGATCTTTTGATTCCCCACGGTGTCGTACACCATGCCCGACGTAAACGTATCGGTGTACCAGGCCGATCCTGTCGCGGGCGTCAGCATCAACACCTGCATGCTGATCGCGCCTGCCTTCCGCAACAAACGCACCTGATTCAAGAGACCATGAGGCTTCGGACCAAAACTGATCAATGGCTGCTCGTCACTGTGCATCATCATCGGCATCGGCTGGATACCCTGCTTACTCAACAGCTGAAAGGCAAGGCTCGTCTTATCCACGCTTTGCCCCTTGTTGATCAGCGTCGCAGTCATATCCTCTACGCCGATCCAAAGCGCCTTCAGGCCCGACTTCTTCATAAGCGGAAGATGCTCTTGCAACTTCAACGTATCGTGAACCGTTACCTCGGTAGCCCACCGAAACTTCTTCAACCCTCGCTTACGCTGATCGGTGCGCGCACGAGCCAGCGCCTCCACAATGTCCAGCGTCTTCTTCTCGTAGTTGAAGAAATTGTCGTCAGCACCAAAGAAGTGACGAATGCCGAATTCACGCTGAATGCTCGTCATCTCGTCAGCGACACGTTCACCACTCTTCACACGATGCTGACGCTGGTTGTAAGCCGGAATGGGACAGTAGGGACACGCAAACTTGCAGCCAAACGTCAAAACCAACGAACCGATCGGGCTGTACTTGCCCACCTTGTTGGCCGCGAGCGGCTGAGAACCAAGCGTCTCCCTGCTGCTCGGTGCTTCCAGAATGCGATAGCCCTGAATCGGATGCGGCAACTCATCAAGATCCCCAACAAGACGTTGAATGCCGGTATCACGCAACTCCTCGGCAACACCATTTGTACTGGAAGGTGCATAAACCAGACCTGGAATGCCCTCGAGTGAACCGCGGTCCCGTTCACGCATGAACGTCGCACGCAAAGGCTCCTCGCCACGACGCGCTTCGAGCAACGCTTCCATCAAACTCAGAAGCACATACTCCTCACCTGTCACGGCAACATCAGCACCCCAAGGATCATTCGGATCAACACCGAAAACATCCCACGGCTCATAAATCGCCTTGGGTCCACCCGCAATCACCAGGGGCCGACGATCAGGCTCAATCCGGCACACGTCCCGAAGCATCTGATGGCACTTCGCAGCATGCAGCTGCATACTGGACACCATGAAAATATCCGGCAGACGACCGTCGAGCTGCATGCGCGATGGCTTGAACTTCGGATTCCACTGCTGCAGCACGACCCGAGTCTTGTCAAAACCTGCGTCAAGCATCGCCGCCCCGATCGCACGCGCACCGGCCGGAGCCATGCGTAAATCCGCGTAAATGAAGGGAAGCATGCGCGTACGGAAGTCAAACGAATAGGCAAATACCGTCGACACATCATGAGCCGGCGCCAATGCACGAACACGTTCACGCAGTCGAAGCAATGAACCCTCAGGAAGCAGTTCGTCTCCACGATCGCGACGGGGTAGTTCCATGCCAAGTCACTCCTGCATGATGAAGGCAAGACGGGAAGGCACGTTGCAGAGCAACCCGCTGACAAAGCCCATCCTGCCGAAAAAGCCCCCCCTGCCGACGTGGCGCCAACAAGGACGAGGCGATAGCAGCTTATCGAAAGCCGACAAAGATTGAGTTTGCCGAGCAAGTCAAATACGCCAATGAGCGGTAAGTATAGTCTGCGAGGGACTTTCCCGATAGCTGAACGTCACCGGATGCCTCAAAAAAGAAAAGGCGCCGCAAGAACGTATTCGACGGCAAGCGGAAGAATGCGGGATAGAGAAAACTTTGCCGATGCGTTACCGGCGTCGAAAAAGTCTAACATTCAAAAAGCGAGGAGATCGTCATCGAATCATGACGAGCGTGAAGCAGCCGCGCTGCTAGTCGGCAACGTTGACCGGAATGTTTTCGATGCGGGTACGCATCGTCTCGTAGTTCGTGTCGGTGTGATCGTTAAAGTCCTGAAGAGCACGCATCGCATCAATACCCGGAGCATCGTTGGTAAATGGACTCGTTACCGCAGCCTCCAACATATGCCGACCCATGTGCTCGAAGATCGCCTGCGATCGATCCCAACCAAACAACCGACAGACCGCGCCGGTGATATCCCACGCGACAGCACCTTCATCGTCGAAATGAACCGCATCGCCGGCGGAATTGCGAGCCTCAGCATCCCGGCACCATCGAGCTGCGTCATCGAGAAAGGCCAGAAGCTCCGCTTTTTCGTTAGATTTCATCGCGACAAGACTCCTGAAAACGTGTCTCGAAACACCACTGACCCACAAATGGACCGAAACATGAATACGTGATCGCCAGGCCGACAACCTGTTAAATCTTCGTCCAGAGTCGGACGCAAGCAACAGAACAAATCGACCAACGGAAACGAAAACCCAACCGCGAACCAGCCCCCACGCCGCACAGAACGACAACTGGCCCGAAATAACCGACCGTACTAAAAAAACGAGCGGCCGATGCGCCGACCGCTCGTCTCTGTTTCATTGCTTCAGGAGCCCCCGGTTGCCAGCAATACCGTAACCAGGAAAATAGCCCCCTTTGCCACCACCAGAGTCGCCTTTGCCATCAACCAGCCACATCCACCCGGAAACCGCGGCATGCCAAACACATGCCCGTGGAACCCAGTCGAACGCCCCTGCGCTGTTCGCAACCATGAAACTCCTCGACGCCGACCGAAAGGACAACGACAGAAAAAACACGGTGCAACAAAAAAACAGTGTGCAACGGAAAAACCGCGCATGCACAGGAGACGAAGCCGTTGGCCTGATAACGACCAGTAGCTAACGACCAGTAGCTAACGACCAGTAGCTAGCGACTACCAGCGGCCGCCGCCGCCACCGCCGCCGCCACCGCGACGACCACCACCACCGCCGCCGCCACCGGGTCCGGTCGCACGCGGCTTGGCTTCATTGACCTTGATGGTACGGCCCTGCTGCTCAGTGCCGTCGAGAGCAGCAATGGCTGCAGCAGCTTCCTCAGTCGTGCTCATTTCAACAAAGCCGAAGCCCTTGCTTCGACCAGTGTCACGATCACTGATGACCGTCGCACTCTGAACCGTACCGTGACTTGAGAACAGCTGCTCAAGATCACTGCTGTTTACGCTGAATGAGAGGTTACCGACATACAACTTACGACCCGACATGTGATTCTCCGGTGGCCCGACCAGAAATCCTATCACCGAAATCGTTGCCGGATATTGCGAATCCACCGCTGCGCACCGTGTACCACGGATCACGGAGTACACTGCATTCAGCAGTTGAGTGGAAGGCGATTCTGCAAGATTGGCAAAGGTGAAACTGGATACCAGGGCTCTAAACGTCGCCTGCGGCTGTGCCGCGATTCAAACCTGACAACAACGCCGACAACACCTGTTGCCAACAACGTCAGGCATACCTCGAGCCTCAGTGACCACTCCTACTTCGAAAACCGGCACCGAGAAGGCGGGCTTGTCGCAAAAGGCGGGATCAGCGAAGATCGTCCACGCTGAGTGTAGCCGAATGGATACCCGTGAGCAAGCGATATTATCGCTGGTTGAAACGATTCATCGTGATATTCACAAGGGATTCGTGGCGATCGTTCCGAAGCCGACACAACAAACACCACCGACAGCCACCAGAAGCGCCAGCCAACCAGCAACCGAAAAACCCACGTCCCCCGAACCGTAGCGACAACGCCCGCACCCCTACCGAAAATGCCCATCCCCATACACCACGAACCGCTGGGTCGTGAGCTCTTCCAGCCCCATTGGCCCGTATGCGTGGATTTTTGATGTGCTGATGCCGATTTCTGCCCCCAACCCAAGCTGAAACCCATCGTTGAATCGCGTCGACGCATTCACCAGAACACACGAAGACTGAACCCGAGACGTGAAGGCCCGCGCCGACGACGCATCATCCGTTACAATCGCCTCCGTATGACCGGAACCGTAACGCTCAATGTGATCGATAGCCTCATCCATGCCAGAAACGACACGCATGGCAAGGATGTAATCGAGGAACTCCCTGCCCCAATCTGACGAATCAGCCGCCACACTGTCCGCCCAAAGTGAACAAACCCGATCATCGCCACGAATCTCAACCGATTCGGACGCAAGAACCTCACATAAACGCGGAACGAACGCCGCAGCAACATCCGCGTGCACCAGCACCGCTTCGAGAGAATTGCAGGTCGCAGGGGCCGACGTCTTACCCGTCGACGCAATCTTCACCGCCTTGTCCAGATCGGCAGCCGCATCCACGTACAAATGACAGACGCCGTGAAAATGCTGAATGGTCGGAATGCTCGAATGCTCAGCAACAAATTGTATCAAAGACGCACCACCCCGCGGAATGACAAGATCAATGTGATCCCGCAACGATAGAAGCAGACGTAGACCATCGCGATCCGTACCCGTCAACAACGTCACAGCATGCTCATCAAGACCACGCGCACGCAACGCCCCGCGAATCAACGCACACAGAAACTCAT
>JBMYUM010000156.1:5081-9254 GCA_049605375.1 Phycisphaerae bacterium
CTGCGCTTCCTTGCCACCCTTCAGAAAACAGGCGTTCCCCGCCTTAAAGCACAACGCAAATGCGTCAACGGTGACATTCGGACGCGCCTCGTAGATCATCAGGATCACCCCGATTGGGCATCGAACCTTCCGGACCTGCAACCCGCTGGGAACCCGGTAGTCTTTCGTCAAAACACCCACCGGATCATCCAACGAAGCAACCTGTCGCAAGCCGGCCGCCATCTGTTCGACCCCCTCAACCGACAAACGCAGACGTTGAAACTTCGGCCCCCGAATACCCGCAGCATCAGCGGCCTCAAGATCACGCGCATTCGCCGCAACAATCTCCGCTTGCGATGCCTCCAGACGACCGGCAAGATCAAGCAACACGTCGTTCTTGACGTCGGTCGGACAGCTCGCCAGCGCACGCGAAGCCCGACGGCTGGCCTCCGCCATCTTCATCTCAGGAGTGGTCACGCGCTATCCTCCGTCCAAAGAACCATATCATCGCGATGGATAATCTCGTCCACATACTCATAACCAAGGACGCCCTTGAAGTGACGTCGATCCAACCCCATCATCCGCTCGATTTCGTGCGAGGCATACGAGACCAGGCCAACCGCAACAAGATCACCACGGAGATCACGCACGTCCACCCGTGCCCCCATCTGAAAGCGACCTTCAACCTTGATGACGCCGGCCGGCAACAGGCTCGCCCCGCCGACGCGCAACGCCTTACGCGCACCCGCATCAATCGTAAGCGCCCCCCGAGATTTGACCCGAAAGACAATCCACCGTTTGCGCGCGGAAAGACGACTCTCACTGGGAAGGAAGAGAGTGCCGACGGGCTCACCCGACATGATCCGCGTCAAACTCCCCGCCTCGCCACGCGCAATGATCGTCGGAACCCCGCCTCGACTGGCAATGCCGGCCGCACGCACCTTCGCTTCCATCCCACCGACTCCCGTGGCACTCGTCTCTTTGAATACATGCTGGGAAACCGATGCACCGGTCCTGACCGTCGGGATCACACGTCGCGTACCCTCCGCGTAAAGCCCGTCAACCGAGCTCAAAATCACCAGCAACTGCGCCGAAACGAGATTACTCACCATAGCAGCAAGATGGTCGTTATCACCAAGCGTTGCCTGCTCATTCGCCAACGGATCGTTCTCATTGATGACCGGCACCACGCCTCTCGCCAACAACATTTGAAGAACATGCCGAGCACTCAGAAATCGACGCCGGTCTTCAATATCACCTTCCATGATCAACAACTGCGCAACCCCGATGCGATACTTGGCGAACGCCTCGGAAAGACGATTCACCAACCGATACTGCCCGATACACGCAGAGGCCTGGCGTTCCGCAACGTTCGTTGGCACGGAAGGCAAGCCCAACGACGCGTAACCGGCCGCAACCGCACCCGAAGCAACCATCACGACTTCACAGCCCGCCTTCATCATGTGCGATACATCATGCGCCAGCGCCTTCATCACGCTGGGGCGCAAACGCCCCTTACCGGAGATCACACCGCTGCCAACCTTGACCACGACGCGGTTGACGTTTTCCAGTGCGGACCGACGAACGACTGCATCACCATCCAATCTCAACACTCCCCATGCTCAACAAGCAATCGCGTACAACAGAACCAACAAAGCAACCCGACACACAAGACACAACGGAACAGATCAGCACACAAACGAAATTCGCAATGGCATCATCGGCCTTCATGTTCGGCTACGCGATGAATCTCCATTTTTTTGTTGAATCCGCTGAACGCAAGACGGATATAATGGAGCGTCGGGTTTACAGACAGGTCATCATAACAACGATCCCGCCCGCTGCGCAAGTGACCAACCCACTGCGCCAGTCACAAATGATCGCCGAATGATGGCCGAACGAACACCGCCGCATTCATCAAAGGAGCCAGGAATGGTGGAACGATCATGCCCCTCATGCAAGTCGACGGAACTGCAGCCGGGAACCGTGCAGTCGACCGGTGCAATCTACTTCAGACCGAAGAATACGCGTTTCATGTCATTCTCGACCAACGACATCAGACTGCACGGAAACATCTGCACAAAGTGTGGCTATGTGATGCTCGTCGGTGATCCCGTCAAAGCCGAAAAGCTGACATCGCAGGATGCCGCGTGGTAGGCAATCGTCACGCAAAGAACAATCTGTCACTCGCACGGCAACGGACAAAACGTACCGTACGGCTGCTGCTGAAAGGCGTGAACCGCACGCAACGCGTCCGCAATGTTGATAACACCGTTCGGCTCGCATCCGTCGAGATCGATAGCCTCGAATGAAACATTGCAGAAATTGCCCGACACCCCTTGAACGACCAGCAGCACATCGAGAAACGTCGCAGCACCGTTGTGGTCGACATCACCGGAGGCCCACATCGTCACCGAACGCGATGGTGAAAATTCGCCGGACTCACGCTCGCTCGCAAACGAATAGGTCGCAGCGGGAACGATGGCGCCGGAGGTAACACGGATGCCCAGTGCGTGCCATTCATGTGGCATCTGAAACACCGGCTCCGAAACCAAACCACCGTCAAGTGTCACATAGTGATCAAGGCAGGGAAAGTCCGGCGACGCCACATGCAAAGCAACCGGCTCGTCCACGACAGCCGGCAAAATCTGCACATACCGTGGCCCAAGCACAGCCACGAGAGGCGCTTCACATTCATCCGGTACACCATTCTCGTCGGAATCGACGCTGTAACCGGCATCGATGTCGCAATCATCAGGAACAGCATTGGCGTTGCAGTCGGATTCCTCCGCATCAGGAACCCCGTTGCCGTTACAATCTCCGCCCCCGGCGGCCGCCAGCGGTACGTGAAACTCGTGAACGCCAAGGTCAACCAAAGCACCGGACCCCAAACCCGTATCCGCCGCCATCGGATCGTCTGCCAGTCGCGGTTGCCCCGCAATGTCGCCGGCCAGCAGAACATATGAATTATCACCAGCGTCGTGCGCAGGCGAACCAGCCATGGTACGCAAATCGCCACCAACGGCGTCCAGGAACATGGGATCAGCACCAATATTCCCCGCCCCCGACAACGAATCCAGACCCTCCACCAGGCAATGCGTTATGGTGGGCTTCCATGAACCCGCGACAAGAACCTGCGCCGCCTCGACACCACATGCAGAATCGGAATTCCCCCAGAAAATCGAATTGGCAATCGTAGGCGTAAAAGCGATGAAGATTCCGCCCGCTTCAACATTGGCCGTATTTCCAACCACGGTGCAGTTCGTAAAGTCGGCAACGCCGTGATCGTTGTAGATGCCACCACCACTATCGTCGGCATGGTTGCTCAGAAACGCGCAATTCGTGAATAATGGCTCACTCCCAAAGTTGAAGAAACCACCGCCCCGAAGCGCACTGTTGCCACGAAAGATGCAGTTGCGTACTTCACCGCCAAACGAATGGAAGATCAGGAGGCCACCACCCAAAACAACGCCGGAATCGTTGCTCCCACCGGTAATCGTAAAACCATCAAGAACATAGAACGGAGGCGGAATGTTCGTAATCGTCACCACGGTACCGGGTAATCCCTCGCCGGAAATCGTCGTCACCGCCGCACCACCGGTACTCCGAACCGTAAGCGACTTCGCCGTCAGCGCCGGCGTTTCATGATAAACGCCAGGCTCAACGAGAATGGTATCCAACGAAGAAGCACCATCGATGGCGGCCTGGATCGTACAGAATGGATCAGACTCCGTTCCAGCCCCCGTACCTGCACACCGGGACTGCGAAACATGAATCGTCTCAGCGCATGCGGCAGCAGCAGCAAGAAACACGACCGCACATGACCACCATGAAACAGAACGCAAGGAGCGACAGAATCGAGACATGACAAACGCCTCCGAAGACGCGAACGCAATGGATTCACCGAACGACGCAACCACAAACTAATCCAACCGACTCCCAGGAACAAGCTTTTTATGAGTCGGGAAAGCACGTCGCAGAACGCAGGACCCCATTTTCGGCGTCACGATTCGACAACCTGTGACATCAATCTGAATCGGCTACAATGGACACCGCATCCGGAATCGATCGCTAAGAACAACTGTTCCCCGAAAAATGGCGGGAAAATGACTCGCCTGACGCGGTCAACCGGACCTGATCCAACAATGCATGATCGAACAACGATGGAGCAAGACACGATGCGTCAATTGAAAC
>JBMYUM010000157.1:0-9250 GCA_049605375.1 Phycisphaerae bacterium
ACATTCGATCCTGACGATCCAGCAACACATCCTGGAAACGCAAAAACAACACCCCATGGCGACGGGTGAATTCAGTTGGCTGCTTTCCGGTATCACACTTGCCACCAAAGTGATCAGCGACCGCGTTCGCCGCGTCGGGCTGACCGATCTGGTTGGCACGCTGGATGAGCAGAACGCGACAGGTGACATCGTCCATAAACTTGACTACATGGCGAACGAGACGATCGCCAGTTGCCTGGGTTACCGCGGAAACGTGGGCATCATGGTCTCCGAGGAAGACGACAAACCGCGAATCATCAAAGAGCTCGATGCCAACGCAAAATACATCGTCCTTTTCGACCCCCTTGATGGCTCAAGCAATATCGACGTAAACGTCTCCATCGGGACGATTTTTTCGATCCTGCAACGACGCAAGGATGTCGACGCCGGCCGCGTCATGGACCACGTACTACAACCAGGCTTTGAACAGGTTGCGGCGGGCTATGTCGTCTACAGCAGCAGTACTGTTATGGCCTACACCACGGGTAATGGCGTTCACATGTTCACGCTCGACCCGTCCATCGGCGCCTTTCGCCTCAGCCGCGAATGCGTAGAGATTCCTGAAGGCGGAAAAATCTACAGTGTCAATGAAGCTTATCGCCAACGTTTCCCGCAGGGGATTCAGGACTACCTGGATTGGACCAAGACGGAGGAGTCGGGCGCCCGATTGCGATACGTCGGGTCACTCGTTGCCGACTTTCATCGCACCTTGCTGAAGGGAGGCGTCTTCCTCTATCCCCCCACGAACGACGCGCCGGATGGGAAATTAAGACTGCTCTATGAAGCCAATCCTCTCGCCTTCCTGGTGGAACAGGCCGGCGGCGCCGCCACCGATGGTCGCGAGAGAATTCTGAACAAAGTCCCCCAACAACTGCATGAACGAACCCCCCTCATCATTGGAAGCAACAAAGATGTAGAACGGGTGGCCTCGTTCTGGACGCGTTGACGTTAGGGAATATTGGAGGCTTTCGAGGCAAAACTTGATACGCCCATTCCAGCCGCGTATACTCTAGGGGTTTCCTATGGAACAAGTCCTCGATCGAAAACCCGAATAAACGTGAGGCCACGCCATGTCAGATTTTTCAACTGGTGAGCCGTCGATCACGCGCAGCGCGAGTGCGCCTGTGAGCGAAGTCGGTAACCGGCCATTGGACGAGGTACTTGAAGCCATTGAGAAGAAGGAAATCGAAGCAGCCCTTCGGTTGGCCAGAGGCCAACGCACGCTCGCTGCAAGACTCCTCCGTATCTCCCGCAGCCGACTCTACCGACGAATGGAAGCGTTGGGGATCGACACCAGTAATCAGAATGCAGACAACACGATAGCGCCTTGAGCGATCGCCAGCTCGAAGTTGGAAGCGTCTCCCCTGCGAATGCCGAAGCGGCACGCTGCAGGCTCGAACGCTGTGACAACCTCGATTGCATGGCGAAGCTACCGGACGCTTACTGCGATCTGATCTACATCGACCCGCCTTTCAATTGCGGACGTACGCTGGGACCAACCAAGGTCGGCGATCTTCGATTCGTCGACGTTCAGGAAGATGGTCTCCAGGGATACCTGCGCATGCTGACACCAAGACTGCGCGAAATGCGCAGGCTTCTCAGCATGCATGGATCAATCTACGTACACCTCGATTGGCGGACCGTACATCACGTTCGCTTGCAGCTGGATGAAATCTTCGGGGCTGACCAGTTTCTGAACGAAATCATCTGGACCTACCGAAGCGGTGGGCGACAAGGTAAGTGGTTTCGCAGGAAACACGATACCATCCTCGCCTATGCGCGCAGCCGCGGCGACCATACCTTCAACCCCGTTCGGGAAGGAACGTACAAAACGCAGGCCCTCAGCTTCGACGATGACGGCAGACCGTATAAGAACACCCGTAAGGGGCGGCTCTATTTTCATCCTGAAGGCCCCGCCGTGGGCGATGTATGGGACATCCCGATTCTCTCCACCGTTGCCAATGAACGAACCGGCTACCCGACACAGAAACCCCTGCGACTCATCAACCGCATCATCAGCGCTGCCACAAATCCGGGAGACATGGTGGCCGATTTCTTCTGCGGAAGTGGGACCACGCTGGAGTCGGCCCTGCGACTGGGACGAAACACCATTGGCTGCGACATCAACACCGACGCATGCGATATTGCAAGATCGCGGATCGAAGCGGTCCTGGCTGAACGTGATACGGCAAGAACTTCGCCGGCTCCCGGCGTCGACATCTGGAACGCGGCTGTATCGCCATGATGGATAGAAATGACAATATGAACCGCCCTCCCCTCGCCGTTGATTGGCAACCGAATTCATGGCAAAGGGTATGGATCGGCGGGCACGACGTCGCGAACAAGACCGCGCTCGTGAAGATGCTCTCCCATACGACCAACCCGCCCAACGGGTCGCTGGACACCGCCATCGTCACCCCGAAAGACGCTGACGAGGCGGCCTATTTTGCTGGCAAACTACGTAAGCGATTGGACGATCGACAACTGTGGATCGCCATTCCCAGCACCAGCATCGACGACAACAGTTCTCAAACGGCAACGCAGACTGCTCTGGAGCGAGAGATGTCGGCCGCCGGTTTTCACACTCCCACGCTTGTCGAAATTTCAATCGAGGGGCGAACGGAGCCGATGAGACTCCTCGGGTTTCAAAGCAGCACTGAGACCGGATAGACGTGGTAACTGGAAGAAATCAGCGACCGATCAGTATCGTACTTCTGTGAGAACGACTAGCTATGAACGGCAGATAGGACGCCGACCCGATCGTGAAAAGCATGGGACTCAACGAGACGGACCGCCGCAAGTCGATTCGCCGCGTTCTCCACAAACCGAGGAATGAGCCCCTGATCCAACTTGTGGTAGAGTTGATGTACCTGACGCGGGTGATAGTCCTTACGAAGATATAACTTCGCGTTACCCGGCTTCCACTGCGGAAATGCCGGGACACTACCTGTCCCCAGCGCCTTAACCACCGAAATCAACGTCTCGATTCCAGCCCTGATGGCCTTGCAACCAATCGTATGAGGCGCATCGTTGGCGACAATTTCAGGTCGCGCATGCCGCAAAATAGGACCCGAGTCGATTCCGGCATCAAGCCAGTGAATCGTTGCGCCAACGTATTCGGGTTCTTCATTCAATAGAGGATAGAAGTTCGTTGCTGTGCCGCGATAATACGGCGACAACCCAAGGTGCATGTTAATGATTCTGCCCTGCCACGTACTGAGCAGAGGATCACGAACAAGATTGGTTCCGTACACCAGCAACAGATCCACGCCGGCCTTCGAAAAAAACGTCACGGTTTCGGGTGCGTTCAGCGTGCCGGGTTTGAGCTCAAGTCTCGCAATGCCTTCAGGAACGAAGGCGTGATCACTGAAATAGAGCGTTTCCAGCCGCGTTCTTTCCGAGAAGTGATGAACGACAGCCTTAGCTTCTTCACGCGTCAGATCATAGCCAGATAAGTCGGAAGGTGAGTATCCCGTCTGCTCCAGGCCCACGGCGACAACCGGAAGTGCTTCAGCCACCCGATTGACGAAGTATCGATGCCGCGTATCGGTACTGGTAAGAATTCCGATTCGCATCAGACCTGCTCCATCATCAAGTGATCGCCGGCTCCCCGGACCGCGTGCGCTCCCCGGGCCGCGTGCGATGGTGCACTAGTTGCCCGAACTCTGTCGCACGACAGGTGCCTGCGAACCAATCTCGATCGGCAACACGGCCTCATTCGCCTTGGAAGACACCATATCCTCCACGACAATCTTAAGGACATACTCTCCAGCGACGAGCGTAGCGGGAATGCGTACACGCTGGGCAATGAAGAAGTCGCGGCGACGCCGGCGGCAGTGATCCACGATTTCTTTCTCTTCGTGTTTCCAGACGGACTCGCCTGTCGCTTTCAGGAGTTCAAGTCGTGTCGCCAGTTCAGCGCGATAGAGACCGTCCGCGTCCTTTTCTGAACCGAGGTTTTCCACTTCAATGTAGAGAATAGCCTCTGAAGATTGACCTGCCTCAAAGACATGGGACGGTAGTTCCTGGTACACCCCGAACATGACAACTTCGCTGCAGAGAACAACAACCGGAATCTCCAGATCGGCATAACCGGAAACGATCTCCGACAACCGTTGCACTTCGCCAAGCATCTCGTTACCAGGCTGAAGCGGGTTCATGGTCAGAAATCGAGAAGCCGAAACGAGATTGCGAATCTGTTTCATCAGGTCGACCGTTTCTTCAGGCAGAGATTCAGCGGGAATGTCGGCCTGCCGTTCGAACGTCAGTCCGGCAAGCAACAATCGCCAGGCTTGTTCAACATCGCCGTTCTCGACGACACGCGAGCTCAGCCGCTCCATGAACTGATCCGGATCGAAATCCGCTTTCATGCCAACAGTTCGAGCGAGCGGCTGGTTGGCCTGCATCGTTGGATCATCGCCCTGGTTCTCGCGGGATGCATCGATTTCGTCCCAGGGAAGACGCGGCAAGACAATCGAAACCGACTTGACGACCGGAACAGCCGGGAGCGGCTCGTCGATTTGAACAGCGGACAGATCAGTTGCCAACCCGGCATTGGACGCCACAGCTTGTCCCGATGGTCGCTCCACGCGAGGGCGGGTCGAGAAATCGGAGGACGGGATGTCACCTTGTCGGACACCACGTCGGTCGACGGGATCACGGACCACCGCATGCTGAGCCGCGCCGTGGTCTCGATAGATCGGGTCAGCATGGCCGGTCGCGCCATGATCACCAGGCTGCGTCTCAGCCTGTTCAACACGATTCAAGAAGTCACGCACATCTCGCATGATGCGCGCCTGACGCGCGCGCTCGGTTGCGACCGGATCAATCGGGTCCTCCGACTGCGATGCAGGTGGCGTTTTGCTTTCATGGGTGCGCTGTGAAGTAGCGCTTTCAGAACCAAGTGGGTCCCACCCGATATTGCCGGATGCAGCACATCCGGCAAACAGCAGGCAGACGCTGAGGCAGACCCTTCCAGTACGCATGGCATCCTTGCCAAATTCTGTAATTCCCACTTCCCTGGTACTCCACGTATGATGCACTTACGTTATGTATGATGACCCGCCGGCACTTGAGTGTGCTTGACAATAAACAACTCAATACCTTGTTGCGGATTCGTTAAGCCCGTCTTCACGGCCAAATCCAAGGCCGCCAAATCGCGTTGCTGAGCAAGCAACGACTCGCGCCCCACGTGCCGGGCACGTTCGATCATGCGCTGGTCAACCCATCCGCGCCGTTGGCCCTGACCTCCCGTCAAGGCACCCAGCATACTTCGGATCGTCCAAGCCATGCCGCCGAGCCCGCGCTCCGCGGTGCCGCGGCCACCCGATACCGTCTCATCCCAAGCTTCCAGTGCGCGACGCACATCACCATGCGCCATGGCATCGGTAACGGCAAAGACGGTCTGCTCCTTCATCGCGACACATACGTCGTCAATGGCGGCCGCGCCGATTTCATCCGACGCGCCCACATACGTCGCCAGCTTGGACAGCTCGGCGTCGATCAGTGCCGGCTCTTGACCGACACGTTCAAGCAGGAGTCGCACCGCTGCACTTGCAATTTTCTTGCCATATCGCGTTGCGGCCCGATGCGGGACCCAACGTATTAGATCGGCACTCTTCAGCTCCGGACATCGCACGATTCCACCGAGTTTGTCGATCAACTTGTAGATGCGTTGATTCGACGGAAGACTACCGCAAAGTAGCAACAGCACGTTCCTCGACTCAGGGGATTCACAATACCGTTCAAGCGGCTTCCGAAAATCGCTGATCCAAACCTCGGCTTCAACAACCTTGACGACGCGAGCAGCACCGAACAACGAAGGCGTACGCAACTCGTCAAGTATGGTCGCCGGCTCGTGCCCGGCGTCCATTCCACCGTCACTACCGCTGGACTTTCCACCATCGACCGTGACGGTCTCAAATTCCCCGAGCTGCTCACCGATAGCACCAAGCGCCTTTTCGACCGCTTCATCGCGCAAGACGGCGTCTTTGCCAATGATGCCCATCACCGGCGCAACGTTGATGTGTTGTTCAGCTGTTTTCTTCAATCAACTGGACCTGCGATCTACGTTACCAGACGATCCGAACACGACACCTCGCAATGCCGACAAGGCAACCATGACAGTCAATCACTCTTTCTGATCGACCGCGCGGCGTCGCTCTTCATGCTTACTCGTATTGACGTGATGTGGCCGCCATCAAGCCCAACCGCTTGCGAGCCATCTCAAGGAACTCGGGTGAAGCCCCCTCCGATTCCAAAGCACGCTTATACGAACGACGCGCTGCCACCTCATCACCCAGGAAAATAGCAATATCGCCCAGGTTTACCAGGAACTCCGCATCGTTGGGATAAAGATTCAATGCTTCACGGAGTCGCGAGGCCGCCTGGGAGTACTTTGCCCGACGCTTGAATATCCTCGCGCTTCCCTGCAATGCCAGACGGTTGGCCGGATCTTGCGCCAACACGATGTCATAGGCATGCATCGCCTTATCAAAATCTTCCATGCTGTATAACAAGTCAGCCATTTCGACGAAAGCGTCCGTCAGGCCTGGATCCATCTCAGCCGCCCGACGCAGACGATTCATGGCGAGATTCCAATCCCCGACACCGCGCAATTGACGCCCTTGCCGCAACAGCAGAAGAGCCTCTTCGCGCGACGTAGGCGATACCGTGCGCCCATTGCCATGCGATGAACCTGTGGTGCCACGGACCAGCGCCGCAGGCTGTCGTTCCAAACGAATGCCCTGCGCGTCACTGATCGTCACGTTACCGCCGCGATCGCGCACTTTGATTCGGAATTCAATAAGCCCGGTCAGCTCGCTGGGAACGCCCCAGTCATAACGACTGGTATCAGCCAGAGGGGTGTCGGTCGCCTGCTGCCAGGAACCCGCAGACGAGTCACCATAGCTCGCAAATGCAGAACGATTCGCCCCGTCCTGCCGACCACGGTCCGTCGTCTGCCCATCAACAAGACGATACTCAATCTGAATGGGTCGATCCGCCAATTGCGTGTCCATAGCCGCCCATCGCAATTGAATCATGCGGCGCCCCATGTTTTCGGTTAACACCAACGGATTCAAGAAAACCACGGGAGGCGAGAAATCAATAAAAGCGGACAAGTGTGGGCGAATGCCCGGTTCGGGCGACTTGCCCGAGGCACCAGTCTTGTTGACCATCCGGAAGTAAAAGCCGTAGAGGCCCTCGCGCGGCGCAAGAAAGGCAACCGGTGACCGCAAATCAGGATCCGTGCCGTACATGGTCCATGTGAAGCCGCGATCCCGCGTGTACCAGAGTTCCACTGAATCCAGCGGCAACGCCGCCTCGTTCACCTCATAGGCGATGGCAAACTCTTTGTGGCGCACCTCAATGATGTCGGCCTGACTCGATGCCGAACGAACCTCATTCGACGGCTTGTCCTCAATACGCTCAATCGAAGCCGGCCGCATCGAAGCCACGTCGCGCGACTGACCAATCGTTGGAACAGCGGCTGAGACCGAACGAGAATCCTGCGCAACCACGGACGAGTTCACCAAACCGGATAGAACAACCGCGGCCAGAACAACCAGGGATCGGCCAACAACCAGCGACCTTGCCGAAGCACTCAGCTGGCAGCGAAAACAGGTGGGTATACGTACGCCTCGCCTCCGTTCTTCGAGTACGCCGCAAGTGCGACAACCCTGAACGCGGAGGCTAGGCATACACTGCACGATTGATTGTGACGAGTACATGGTAGTGATACTCCTCCGGTATCTGAATTCGGTTGGAAACCGAACCACGCATCCTTGCGTCCATGTTTGTCAATTATCGGCCGTTGCAGGATAACGCCTTAAACGCCTGTCGTCACCCCATTTATGGAATCTATTGGTGAAATTGCCATCAGAATGGCCCGTGACGAATCTCGTGATCCATTCAAAACGAACCGAAATACCCATAAATAACCACAAACAATAGACTTACAGACAAACCAGCCCCAGACAACCGAGAAAGAACATGAACCTTACCCCGATACGGGCTGGGGAAATGTTGACGGAGGAGCCGAAAATGATAGAAATGCTTTGCGGTTTTTGGGACCGCAAGGTAGGATTCCGCCGCTTATCAGCGCGGAATCGCCTGTCACTTGGCGACACATGAGAAAGTTTGGCACCTAAAAGAGAGATTCGTCGTCATGGAGGAATACGACCGACTACGAGAACTCGTCGATGCTGTTTCGGATGATGTCCGAAAGGCCACCGGCGGGAATAAGGCTGCTGGAACCCGCGTCCGCAAGGCAATGCAGGAAATCAAAGAAGCAGCCCAAACCGTTCGCAAGAAGATTCTGGAAGTCCGCTCGCAAGAGACGGCCTAGAACACTGGACTGGACCACAAAGTCCAGGCTGGAACGAACTCACCGCCCGGTCATGCGTTGGCCGGGCTTTTCTTTTGCGGTTTACCCGCTCCCAGAATGCAGTGACCTCGCGTCCTGTACGCTGTGACCGGGACAATCGGGAAACGGGGATGGTATGCCGCCATCGCAACTACTTGATCTGAGTCAAATCGACTTGACGAAGACCCTGGTCGACGAAGCGGGCATTTATGAAAAAATGCCGCATCGCTTTGAATTCCAGCTACTGGACGGCGTCTGCCACGCAGACGCTGAGACCAAGAGCATTGTGACCTATTGCGACGTAACAAATCAGGACTGGTGGGTACGAGGACATGTGCCTGGCCGACCGCTCCTGCCCGGCGTCCTGATGCTCGAAATGGCTGCACAGACCTGCGCCCTCATGGTGAAATTGTGGACCGACTACGAGGGCTTTATCGGGTTCGGTGGCGTCAATAACTGCAAATTCCGTGATTCGATCTCACCGGAACCCAAGGCCAGGCTCTACGTGATGGGCAAGACCACCGACTTGCGACGGCGGCGCATTGTCGCTGATACCCAGGGCATGGTGGATGGTCGTATGATCTTCGAAGCAGAGATTACAGGCCTGACAATGGGCTGATCGACGGCAGCGAACCACCTATCCTTGAATCTTCACTGGCGTGCCGCACTGCCGGCATCGTGTTGAAAGTAACTTCGTCCATCGTTGCAAAAGCAATCGCTCACGATCGCGAAGCTCAGCCTCCCGCTTCTCGATGGCCAACTCCCGCAAACGTAGCTGTTCCAGCAACGCAGCCACGTCGCCGTCTCCCGCTGACGTCGATTCGGGCAAGGGCGTGCTGGCGACCG
>JBMYUM010000158.1:0-9221 GCA_049605375.1 Phycisphaerae bacterium
GCGAGAACGACGATTATGTGATTGCTGAAGAGAATCGCGTGGGTCCGATCCATCGGTTGCCCGGTGGTCGCGATGGCGGCTGGTCGAATTTTCGTTGATCGGGTGTTGCCGGGTTGGGGATGGCACCGTGGTTGGAAGTCGCCTTTGGCGTCAAACGTGAGTCGGTGGTTTGTGTGTCGCCCGCCTTTCGGCGGGCTTTTTTGTTTATGAGGTGCCCTTTTCCCAGGGCTCGCGCCCTGGGCTACTTTCGGCCGCCCGCCTTCGGTGGGCTACAGGGCGGTGCGTTAGCATCGGAGTTTTATTGATGCATGCTTACGTCAGCCATCGGTGGGATTGGGGGCGACACGTTAGCATCGGGCCTTTGTTGTTGCATGCCTACGCCCACCTTCGGTGGTCGGTAAGCAAGGCACCCTGTTTGAGAGACACAGGCATGGCACACCGTATCAGATTCAAGAACATGACTGAATGAAGAGACGTTCACGTGTCGGGCCAGGGCCCGACCTACCACGTTGTTTGGTGAAGTCTGATTTTAAGAGCATGCTTGGATCTTTGATTCAAGCATGTCAAACGATCGTTTTGGGGGGTGTTGTTTCCGGTAGAGGCATGCCCGCGCCTCATCGTTTCACGATTCGGACTTGGGCATGGCACCCTACTCCTGGGCATGGCACCCTACACCTGGGCATGGCACCATACTCTTGGGCATGGCACTCTGTTCGAGAGTTCAGGCAGAGCACCCGATTCCCAGGCATGGGGCCGTGTTCCTGGGCATGGCACCGTGGTTCGGGCATGAGGCCTTTTCTCGGATCGCAATAAGGACCTTTGCTCCAGAGTGAACCAGACGGGGTGAATCCAGCAGGATGAACTAAACAGCGTGAACCAAGCTGGGTGATTCAAGCTAGGTGAATCAGACGAGGTAAAGCGAACGGGGTTAATCGAACGGGGTGAAGCCAATAGAGTGAATCAGATAGAGTGAGTCGAACAGAGTGAATCAATAAAGAAAGCCCCTGCATCTGGCGAGTAGATGCAGGGGCTTGTTGTTTACTTCAGGCTTCGTCGTGCTGCTTAGTTGCAGCTACCGACGATGGAGTCACCGTGTGACGTGCCGTAGTTACCGCCGCCGTTGAGCAGGTCGATAACACGCAGGATGTCTTCCGGTCCCGCTTGGCCGTCGCGGTTGATGTCGACGGACCAGATCGGAAGGGTGCTGTTGCCATCCAGGTGATCGATCAGTGCCTGGATGTCTTCGCTGTCACGTGTTCCATCGGCGTCGACGTCGGCCGGCATTGCACCGATGCACACTTCGTCACCGGAGGTGTCGAAGGTGATGGTGGTGTATCCGCCGTACGGGATACCGGCATCGAGCATGACGGTCAGGTCATTGCCTGCGCTGAGGAGGCTGGCAATGCCCGGAGCCACACCGTTGGTGCTGGAGATGCTGAATTCGCCGGCCATGATACCGCTGGTATCTGACGAGAAGTTCAGCAGGACCGCATCAAGTCCGGCGGGGTTTCCGCCATCCGGGTCGGACGGTTGACGGGCATCGATACCGCCGCTTGGCGGGGTCGAGCCTTCGATGCCGGAGCAGCTGTCATTGCACTCATCCGGGATGCCGTTGCCGTTGCAGTCCGGCAGGCCGTTGGCGATGTCTTCGCTATCCGGGACGCCGTTGAAGTTACAGTCAGCGTCGATGCTGCTGAATGTGATGCTTCCAACGGGGCCGTTATCGTCGCGGGTGGTGCCCGTGACGCGGACGAGGTAGAGCTGTCCACCGGTGACATTCACGCTGACTTGGGCGCCTGGTGAGCAGCCTTTGTCGCCGTCATTGCTGCAGGCGACGCGGTCCATGACTTCCGGCGGGCACGTACCCGAGCGGTAGACCACAATGGCTGAATCGTCAGGTCCGCAGGTGTCGATGGTCAGCAGACCGCTCGCAACCGGGAAGTATGAGTACCAGATGTCTTCGTCGATCAGCGACGGGTCCGGATCCTGCGGATCGGTGTTCGGCAGGCAGGTTTCCCACGGGCATTCCACGTCGGAGCCCGTCATGTCGAACGGGAAGCTGCCGGCACTTGCGATCTGGATCGCGTTGTCGCACTTGTCGTTAGCTGGTGCGTTGTTCTCATCCGGTGCCGGACCTTCGAAGTTGATCTGGTACTGGCCTTGTGCGTTGGCGCCACGACCTGCGATCAGCAGGTAGTGTTCGGTGCCCGGCGTGAGGCCGTACAGATTCAGTTCGGACTGGTTCTGGAAACCGGAGTTATCGTCGCAGCCGAGCTGGACGAGTGAGGCACAAGCTGCTTCGGGCGATGAGTTATCATCGACGCGATAGACTTCGATAACCGGGTCGACAGCATCACCCGGACCGGCATCGGACGTGGTGATCTGGATCGAGCTGGTGACCGGGGTGAATCTCACCCAGACGCCACCACCACCGGCGGAGCCGCCCGGCAGGTCGGTACAGCAGAAGGTTTCATTGGCACCAGCGGTTGCGGTGGTGGTGAAGACCTTGATGCTTGGCAGGTTGCAGACTTCGAGACCCGGGCAGTCATCATTGCCGTTTGCCGGATCGCAGGGAGCGCCACCGCTGCAGAAGCCAGACGAGATGTCGGCTTCAAGGGCATCGGTGCAGTCATCGCCGCCACCGCCGGCCAGGATTTCGAGGCAACCAAAGTTTTCGTCAATGACGCGGTCTGCGCAGGTCTGGTCCCATTCGACGGTGCAGCACCAGTCGTCCTGGTCGCAGATGCGGTCGCAGCATGCGGGGACGCCGCAGCCGATACGTCCTGATTCGGCGACGGTGCAGTCACCTTCAGCGACGCGGCAGACCCAACGGAAGCATTCAAATTCTTGGTTATCGCAGAAGATACCACGGTTCCAGACGGCCTTGTTCCCGAGGCTGTCCTGGATGTCATCGCATTCATCGACGGTCAGTTCGAAGCAGCCTTCGCCTTCGGTGTATTCCGGTGGTGTGCAGCATGCTGACGTTCCGCATGCCGGCTCGAACGATTCGCCGAGCTGGACACATCCCTGCGGTTCGCAGGTTTCGTCGGGTTCCGGGCAATCATCGGTGGTGGTGCAAGGATCGCCGGTAATGGTACAGGCGTTCGGTGCACAATCGCCATCCGTGTCGCACGGGGTATTGTCGATGAGGCAGGTATTCGGGCAGCTGGTTCCCTGGTTGTATCGCGTCAGGGCACCGGTGCAAGCGATCTGCGTCACTTCTGTACAGGTCGGCTGATCACCCGGTCCATTGATGGTCAGGAGGTCACAGCAGGCTCCGGTCGGTGCTTCGCCGAGGCAGCTGACGCTGGCGTTAAAGCCGGTGTGGGTTCCAACAAGGACCCATCCGCAGCCCGGCGTTTGTCCCGGCCAATCGAAGATACCGAAGGAGACATCGGTTTCACCGAGCGTAGCCTGGTTTGCCTGCAGCGGGCCGGCGTTACCGATGCTGTTTTTCACGGCCACCCAGAGGTTTTCGCTACCGATATTAATCGGCGGATCGAAGCTGAATCGTGCGATTTCAGGTGAACCGTCACCGACGGCTTCGAATGTTCGCTGGGTTCCTTCGATGAGCTGGGTTGGCGAGCAGCCGCGCCAGAGTTCGATGTCTGATGTAAAGGGTGCTCCTCCCTGGATACCGACGGAGAAGCTTGTCATCTGGCAGTCGTCCACGATGAGCGACAGGTCGTCGGCGAGGAAGCGGTTCGAGGCGCCGGTCGGGTGAATGATCGGTGCGCCTGTCACTTCCGGGTTGAAGTAGGCGAGGAACTCACGTTCGAACGGCGGATCATTGGCACAGAAGATTCGTGCGTGGAAACCGGCATAGAGGGTTCCACCGAGTCGTGCCGAGCAGGCGAACGAGGGAATCGGGAAGTCGTAGGAGTTTTCGGTGAATCCGACGGATGCCGGGGTACCGACAACCCATCCTGCACCGGCACGATCGAATTCGACGCCGAGCCAAAGCTGGCCGTCATGGAAGACCGGTGCTTTCGACAGGTCGACGATCATGGTGTAGGTCGCGTTTTCCGGGAAGCTCATGCTGCCTTCGGTGCCTGCGATAAGCTGTCCACCTTCGGTGGGGCAGCCGTCATACAGTCCGAAGTCAACGGTAAAGCCTGCATCCGGCCATGGTTCACAGGTCTGGCCGCCGATGTTGGCGCAGTCGTCGTCTTCGTTGCAAGCCTGCTGGTCGAGCGAGCAGCGGTTTGCGGTACGTCCGACAACCATTTCGTAGCCTGAGATGGCGCAACCGCCGACGGCCACGGTGACGAGGTCATCCGCGATGCGGCGACCCGGTCCAGGCGGGAAGAGGATGTCCGGCGGCGGAACGTTGCTGTAGACCGGACGATCGGCACCTTCGGGGAGGTTTTCTCCGGCGATGCCGCCACCCTGGCTGTAGAACACTTCGTAGTGACGTGTGCCTTCCGGCACTTTGATCGCCCCCAGTCGAATTTCTTCAGCGGAGGGGATGGTCACCGACTTGGTGTTTCGGACAGCGTCCTCGCGGGCCGAATCAGCGGCATTTTCAGCCGCCGTCACGGGGGCTGACATCATGAGCGCCCCGCCGAAGACCATCACGCAAGTTGCGTAAAGTATCTTCCCTTGGATCATGGTTTTCTCACCTCTCTTCATGGCAGTCAACGTAGGGCGACGGTTGTGAATTTCCCCATCCACATCGTGCCCAGCGGTACGCTACCTGCGTATTCCTACTTCTAACCTTGTTCCCTACGACCCCTCCGGCCGTTGAATCGTGTCGTCTTTCGCTGCCGGCCTGGCTGGTCCGCCCCTGGTGGGGTTGAGCCTGCGTGTGCCACATGCGAAGGCGATCGATTCACGGAAGCGCCAGCTTCGAAAACTCGTCGCCGGCGCTGCTCAAGCAAACAAACTGGCATCGGCTGAGCGGTGTTTGTGCTCTTTTTGCCGTTGCCTACGTCCCGCAAGCGGGCCGTGATTCGTCGTACCGTGCCGCTGATGCGGCTCGGTCAATATTTCCTGCCGGCTATTTCTGATGCCGGCGGTCACTTGTGCCGTCTGCTACTCGTGCCGTTTGTTACTTTCGCCGTCTGTTACTTTCGCCGTCTGTTACTTTCGCCGGCTGAATTCGTGTCGCTTTGTTCTGGCACGCGTTTGGTTTCCTTGCGCGTTTGGCGGCACGACAATTCGTGACAGTTTCGTTTATTTGTGAAGCTCCGCCGTCTTGTTGCGGTCATCACTGCCGACTGATCTTTTGCCGGCTGGTCTTCTGGTGACTCGTCCCTCTGTTGACTGGACTGGTTCCTATGTTGACTGGCCCCCTCTGCGGAATTGGCCTCACTTGTGAGCTGGCCTCTCTAGCAATCTGGCCTATCTAGCAATTTGGCCTCTCTAGCAATCTGGTCTCTCTAGCAATTTGGCCAGTGGAGCATCAGGTTCGGTTCCGTTCTGGTGCTACGCCTGCTCTGGATTTCCCCAAGACCATTCCCCGCTTTTTCGCTGCTTGTTGCTACCTGCCGTCGTGCGGTCGCCGTCATGCGATTGGCGTCATACGGTAGCACATGCACTTGAGCACATATCCTTCAGCTCTATCAGCCCCATCAGCCGCTTCAGCGCATGCCGTCAGTTGTGCTAATTTAGCTAGTTGACCCATCGCGTCATACTAGCGAAGCAAATGGGAACAAACAAGTACCGATAGGCAAAACGGGGGAGTATAAATGGGTGGTCGGCGAATGACCGAAAACCTTTATACTGCCGAGAATTCCTGTGTTTCCGAGTTATTGGCATCTCCCCAAATTCAACTTCAGAAGCCCTGACGACCGGCTGTGAGTTTTGGCCCGATAACACTTCTTCGCGCCCTGTTCATTCGGATGCCTGCGTTTCGGACGTTGCCCTCACCTTCCCCGGCTTCACGTTTACCGTGCCATGATCCTGCCTGGGCTGCCGAACGGCCATTCGCGAGGTGCGAGCGTGCCGTGTTACCGGATCTCTTTTGCCGGATTTCCTTTTTGCCGGATCTGCGTTCCATCCGCGTTCCCTTTTTGGGGGCGGAATGGGCGCACATCGGACTTTGCCGGGTTGATCCGGCTGTCGTCTGGTGTCGCACCTGGTCAGGTTAGAGGACCTGTCCGGGTGCCTCGAACCGACAAATTGTCAACTCAAACCCCTGGTGATCGAGAGCTGCATAACCGTGAGCTGTGTGAGAATGATCCCAGCGTGATGGAGCCATCCCAGCGCTTTCGACCTTCATCATCGGGTATTGCCCGATGAGTTATCGCACTTGGCGAATACTAGGGCGCTCAAAGGGCGGGTGTAAAGAATCGTCTGTCAAAAAAAGCCTGCTTTCGTTTTCAATCAGGCTTGAAAGGTGGCTCGCGGCTTTGTTTCGGCGTTTTCTAGAGCAGTTTCAATCCAAGCGTAGCGTCTTGGCGATTCCCAGGAGCCGTTTCGAGAATAGCGATGCTCAAGCTCCGGGCACAAGCATGCCCGCGCCTCATCGTTTCACGATTCGGACTTGGGCATGGCACCCGATCCCTGGGGCATGGCACCCGATCCCTGGGGCATGGCAACGTGGTTCACAGCCGTGGGCATGGCACCCGCTACGCTTGCATCGAAAGCGGTCTACTATGCAATGGTCCGGTGAGCGACCCGGACCTGCCTCCCGTTGCTGAAGAGGCGACAATATCCCGTCGTGAGTCATCACTCTTCGTACTCAACAAACAACCCATGCAACAAAAATGCCCATGACCACCAGAAGGCGATCATGGGCATTCGTTTTTCGATCTGCGTTTTCGGCCTGCGTCTTATCCTTCAGAGAAGGACGGGAAAGCCAGTTCTTCCTGCTCGCTGTGAATCAGGACCTTCGGCTTGATCAGGATGAGCAGGGTCTGTTCGTCCTTGACCGTGGTACGGGCCGAGTAAGCACGCTTGAGAACCGGGATCTTGGACAGGATCGGTACACCGGCCTCAACCTCGGTCTCGCTGGCGAGCTTCTGACCGCCAATGAGCAGCGTTCCACCGTCCGGGACTGACACCATCGTCTGGATTCGCTGCGAGGACAATGTCGGGAGCTGAACGAAGGCTGAAAGTGCCCCGGTACCACCACTGAACGGGAAGACCTGCAGGTCAAGCAGTCGTGTCAGACCAGGGGCCAGGAGCATCATGACGTAGCGGCGGTCCTGCGTGACCGTACCACGCACAAACAAGCTGGCACCGGCATCAATCACACCGGTGATCGGAGCCTGTGCGACGGCACCCTGTGCCACAACCGGGTTCAGGGTACTGATGAAGTTCTGCTGAATGGTAACGGCAACCCAAGCTGAACCACCGTTAAAGACAACGAGTCGCGGTGCGGTCAGAACCGTCGTTCGCGAGTCGGCCTGCGTGGCGCGAATCATGAAGTCAACCTGGATGTTGTCGAGGAAGCTACCCATGATGTTGAGGGCCGGGCCAATGGCCTGACCGGCAAAACTTCCGGGAATATCACTCGGCAGTTCAGCCGGGTTCGTGAAGTCGGTCACACTACTGATGATGGGAACCGGCGACATCTGGCTTCCACCAGCGCCGTTGGGCTGCGGCACGAATACCGGATTACCGAAAGGCTGCGCAACGGCGGCGGCCGGTGCCAGCGTGGTAGCGGTTCCCACGGGCGGGATACCCGGGGTGAAGCCGGCGCGGCTGAATGTTCGCGGCAACAGGGTTCGTGTACCGAGAACCGGGTCAACGCTTGCAAAACCACCGCCATCGACAAAGTCGAATCCGGCGTTACCTGCGTTGAGGACGATGTCGAGGTCCATCCCGAGCTCTTCGAGATAGTGGCTTGAGACGGTGAGGAAGATCGCTTCGACAGAAATCTGAATCGCACGCTGTTCACGCAGTTTCTCGAGCAGACCACCGATCTGGCGCTGGGCGTCTGAATTCTGCGTAATCACCAGCTGCTGATTCAGTTCACGAATGCTACCGATGTTTCCGCCGCGTTCACGCCAGCTTTCGGGTGCAACCGTATCACGAATCAACTCGACCAGACGATCAATCTTACCCTGCACGACCGGGTCTTCTTCCCAATCGTCTACATCGGTGTCGTTATCGCTTCGCTGCCAAAGCGGCTCCGGCTGATCAGAGCCGCCGTTGAGAGCCTGGTTGTTCGCGGTTCGCAGGTCAGGCGTTGGAGCGCCGTTGTAGGTCGGGATATCCATCAGCAGGTCGCTGATCGGATAAACGGCGACGTAGGTATTCGAGTCAATCGCGTGCTGGGTTGCGACGCTGATGGCACCATCATTGACATCAAAGCCCAAGTCAACGAGGCCGGCTCCGGCCTGGTCAAGAACTTCGGTCAGCGCTCGTCGCAATGAGATCTCGCGTGGGAGGTTAAGATCAATCGGGGTTTCGCGCTCGACGCCCGCACGTTCGAGATCATGCCAGTTGACGATGATGTTGACTCGTTCATTGGTGGCCAGCCGCTCCATGACCTGCTGCAACGGTTCACGGATGAAATCTGCCTTGACCGGTGCGTCCAATGCGCCAAGTAGTTGGTTGTTGGGGCTGTTCTTGCCGGGGATCTGGCGTGTTTTGCGGCTGATGATTTCGGGCCAGTTGGACGGATAATTGACATCCTTCCACCACGGGATTTTGGCTTCTTCGACGTCGTTCAGTGCTTCGACGGTCTTGCGATAGAACTGATGACGAAGATCCCGCTGGCGTCGATACTGGAACTCCTCTTCAACCATGTCGAGCATCCATCGCGCTTCGGTGTAGTTCGGATCAACCGAGTTCACCTGGCGAAGGACGTTCATGGCCTTTTCGTAGTCGCCGTCCTTTCGATGTTGAACAGCCTGGTTCATCAGCTGTTCTACCTTGTCGCGACGGCGCTCTTCGATGTCACGAAGTCGCTGCTCTCGCTGCTCTTCAATTGAGCGGCGGGTTTCTTCGAGTTTGAGCTGATTGTAATCGCGCTCCGAACCTTCGACATGCTCCCTGAGTGCTTCCAACTCGCTGCGGAGGTTTTCATACTTACTGACAGGCTCAGCAAACTGGCGGCCCGATTCGACAATTTGCCGTGCGCGGATGACCTGCTGACGGGCTTCGTCGAACTGCTCAGCGGCAACCGCCTTCATGACTGCGTCTTCGAGTTCGCGATACTGCGAAACGGTGCGTTGCCAACGAATGGCATCTTCGCGGCGAATTTGACCAGCCAAGTCGGTCGTGCCAACACCCTGGCTCTGAAGCTGGCGTACGCGATTCAGGCCTCG
>JBMYUM010000159.1:0-9157 GCA_049605375.1 Phycisphaerae bacterium
ATTGACTTGCTTCCCGGCGACACAAACGCAGTGACCATCGAGATTACGTCGACGGATCAGGTCTTCCAACAGCATCAGGGTGAATACACCGCAACCGTCACCATAACGGATGTCACCACTGGAAGTTCACAGTGCCGCGAGATTCAGCTGACCGTGATTGAGACGCTGGCCACCAATCCCTTCGAAACCTACAGCGTCAGAGGATTGGCCGGACAATCGATTGGTCGGCGTGCGCTGATAGCAGTTGGCTTACACTGAGCGGTGCAGGCACGCCTTGCGATACGATTCCCGCCGGCTGCGTAAGCTCGACCACGCTCTGCGGTACACTTGCACCGGGTGAGATCGCACAGGTCGTCGTGACTGTTGATACCAATCTCGATAGTGGTGACTACCAGGCGGCCTTGTTGTTCAACGACGAGACGAACAACTTCACCGTGACACGCGCGGTAAGTGCCGAGATCGTGACATCCGTTGTCCTGCAGGACTCGCAGGAGATAGTCAGCCGTCAATCCTTGCAACCGTCCGGACCAGCATACGACTTTATCATCGATGCACATCCCATCACGAATGCCAAGTTCGTTGCATTCCTGAACGACGCTCTGAACCGTCCGGATGAACTGGCCGGCCAATACCTTTACTTCGATACCGACAACGGAGATGTGTATATGAACGACACGCAGCAGGGGGAATCCGGTGCCGGCCCCGACGGTCGGGAAACACACATCTTTTCGCCGGCAGTGAATACGATGGTCACGTGGCAGGGCGGCGCGTACGAAGTCAACACGGACCCGCAGGATTTCAACGATCACCCGGTGACCGGTGTTTCCTGGTACGGCGCCCTCAAGTTCTGCAATTGGCTGACCGTCGATCAGGGACTCTTCCCGGAAGATCGCTGCTACGGTGAAGGAACCGCCAATCAACTGTCCACCTGGAGGCCGATCACCATCAGCCCCGAAGTTTGGGCCAGCCGTGGAATGAACGACAATGAGCGACTTCAACTCGTTGCGGATTGCCGAGGCTACCGATTGCCGATGGACGATGGTGCCAACAACACGTCACCCGGAACCGATGAGGCGGATGACTACAATGAGTGGTACAAGGCCGCGGCCTGGAACACGTCACGCAACAAGAACACCGACTTCGGTATGGGGATCGATGAGGGAGACCAGATCACCGGCGCTCACGCCAATTTCCGATGCAGCAATGATCCCTTCGAGAACATCGATGATTGCATGGAAGGGGGGACCACGCCCGTCGGTTTCTTCGATGGTACAAACCTGCTGAGTGATGGAACACCCACCATCGATACCAACAACGAGTTTGGTCTCTACGATATGTCCGGCAACGTATTTCATTGGATGCAGGATCAGTTCGAAGGCGATGGCGAAGCCGTGCGGGCAATCCGCGGAGGAAGCTACCGATGGACCGAAGCCCAACTGATCACAAGAATGAGAGCCTGGAAAGGCGCCGACACGCCATCCGTCGATCTCGGCTTCCGCGTGCTGAGAGCCGTGCCGGCGACCCCGGGTGACATTGACGGAAACCTCTCCGTCGATCTGCTCGATCACAACTCACTTGCCGGATGTCTCAGTGGACCCGATGCCGTTCTTCCCGTCGAATTCTGCGATACATTTGACCTGGCCACCGGCCTCGATGGCGATGTCGATCTGGCAGACTTCGCGGTGTTTCAAACGTCATTTGATGGCAACTGATGCATCGGCAACGACCGAAGCGGAAGGCGGCGTTTTCACGACAGAATCAAGGCATTCCATGACGTGGTTGTGCTGAAACCCCGAAAACGGTAGCGTTCCGGCACCATGGAAACGCCACCAAGTTATCTCGGTGAAACGTACGCGCTGCTCGCCGCCTGTAGTTGGGCCATCGCCCTCATCTTTTTCAAGCGAAGCGGCGTCAACGTGTCACCGATGCCGCTCAATCTCTTCAAGAACGTTGTTGGGATTGTCCTTCTGAGCATTGCATTCTTCTTTGTCTCGCCCGAAGAACAGTCGATGGCAAGCATGACGTCCACGGAAATCACACTACTGGCGATTAGCGGTATCCTGGGCATAGCATTCGCCGATACGCTGCTGTTCTTCAGCTTGAACAAGATCGGTGTCGGGCTTCTGGCGATCGTGGAATGCAGCTATGCGCCGCTCATGATCTTCTTCGCGTGGCTGATGGCTGGTGAACATGTCAGCGGTACCACCGTGATCGGTGGACTACTGGTCATCTCAGCCGTGTTCGTGGCAACCGGACGTTCCAAAGGGCCATCACCTGACGCAGATGCAGACCGGCAGGATGCCGACAACGCCAAGTTGCCGGTCAACGATCAAGTCAGCCGAAAAGACCTCATCGAGGGCGTGGTCGTCGGTGTGTTGGCCATTGCACTCATGGCGATCGGAATCGCCATGGTCAAGTCGACGATCGAATCGGCGCCGCTGCTGCCGGTCACCATCATCAGGCTCGTCGCCGGCTCAGTCGTCTTGGCCGCCATCATGGGAATCCATCGCCGCCGCCGTGAGTGGTTCGGTGTCTTCATCCCAAGTTGGAAGCTCTGGACCACGTGCATCCCTGCCGGTTTCTTTGGAACATTCCTCGCCCTGATGTTCTGGGTTGGCGGGTTCAAATACACCACAGCCGCCCGCGCCGCCATCCTGAATCAGACGTCCACGATCATGGCACTCATCTTTGCCACGATTTTCCTGAAAGAAGCCTTCACCAAACGAAAATTCGCAGCGGCGATCATGGCATTCCTCGGCGTCCTGGTGGTGACACTCGGACAAGCAGGAAACGCCGACAAGGGGGGAACGCCGCACGCCGCGGCAGTAGATGTGGCTGCAAGTGATAAGCTGGCCGTCGGTTCCGCTACAGAGTAGATGAAACCCAGAACGAAAACGCAACTCACTCGTCACATTTGACGACCGATGACTGCATGGTCATGAGAGTGACCACCTAGCCGCTGACAGACAGTTGCGCGCGTGCGATACGTGTAATAGCCTCGATGAGAATGTCGAAGTCCTCGATCTGAGATCGGTGATTCGTATGTGCAACTCTGAGCGCGAAAACACCATCGATCCGTGCGTTGGACGGCACAGCTACCCCTTCCTCTTGAATACGTACGAGTAGCTCGACATTGAATGCATCAATCTCTTCGTCGCTCATGCCGTCTGGTACATAACGAAAGCACACAACGTTCATGGCAGACGGGCCCACCTGCTCCAGGTGTGGGTTATGAGCAATGATCTGACGCAGGTAGGCGACTTGATCAATGTTCTGCTCGATCACCGCACCAATGGAATCCATGCCGTACGTCGAAAACTGCATCCATGCTTTGAGTGCTCTGAAACCTCTCGATAGTTGAATTCCCTTCGAAGCAAATTCTGTAGGGTTGGGTGCGATGCCGCCACGAAACTTGTCCAGGTACGACGGAGAGAAGTCGAAAGACGCCGCTTGCATCTGTGCATTCTGAACGAGCACCACACCAAGCTCATACTGCATGTAACCCCACTTGTGCAGATCGAAAGCGATCGAATCCGCTCGCTCCAGCCCGTCGACCATCGATCGATACCGGGGCGACAGTTTCGCCAGGGCGCCGAATGCACCGTCGATGTGGAACCAGATGCCAAACTTGGCCGCGATGTCCGCGAGTGCGTGCAGATCGTCAGTTGCGCCGCACGACACCGTCCCGGCATTCCCTACGATACAGATGGGACGTCGGCCGTTCGCAAGGTCAAGCTCAATGGACCTTCGCAGCGCCCCGAGATCAATCCGGTGTTCGGAGTCAACGCTGATTGTACTGATCGCCTGCGCACCAAACCCAAGAAGGTCGACTGACCGTTCAAGCCAACCGTGCACGTGCGTGGAAGCATAAATGACAGGCGACTCGCGCGCGACGCCCGTTTGGCTGATACCGTGCCCAAAGGCACTGTTCCGAGCAATAACCAAGCCGACCAGGTTCGCAACGGTTCCACCACTAACCAGCAGACCACCGGCGTCACTGGGAAAATCCATCACCTCACACAGCCAGCCAATGACCTGTTTTTCCACGAGCGTCGCGGATTGGTCGTAGCCGGATACATGACAGTTCATGGCCCCTCCCAGCAAATCGGCAAGCATCCCGACGGGGGTGCCGTTCCCCATCACCCAACCCCAGAATCGTGGATGAATGTTACCGGTTGGATAAGGAAGGATGGCTTGCTTGAACTCGTCGTAAACCTCCGCAAGAGGTTTACCATGCCGAGGAACCGGTGCCGAAAGCAACGCACGAGAGTCAGAAGACGGACTATGCCACGCCGGGCGCTGACGAACGTCACGAACGTAGTCGATCATGTCGTCGACCATCGCATGAGCAATCTCGCGAAGCTCTTGCCAATCGCTCGGATCCAAAGTACCCGAGACCGCAGTTTCACGCTTATTCACCACGTCTGGCTCTCCGTGCCACCTGATCGTTCTCGACCTTGCTTGCCGTCTCTGCGAGTGCCTGCAACTCTGCCACCAGAGACCGCCAACGCCGCCGCCCAAAGCGATCAACAATGTCAGACTGAACGTTGTCCCAATATGGCGCGGCATCATCGAGCATCGCACGCCCCAGCGGAGTAATGGCTACCGTACTGGATCGCGCATCTTTGCCGCCGTCGATCCGAACCCAGCCATGACGCTCCATGGTCGCCACCGCACGATAGATCGACGTTCGATCCATGGATAACGCCTCAGCAACGCGAATCATGGGCTCGCCCGGCATGCGATCAATCGAACGCAGGACAGCAAGCTGCGTGACATTCAACGTGGAGTCCTGCAGCGCATGCTCATACACCCGCGCCAACAGACGCGACGCTGTTCGTACGGTCGTACACGCGCAAGGGCGTGGAACGGATTGTGAAGACTCAGCACTCATTGATGTATATGCATCATATGGTATGCGGCAGGAAGAGTCAACCCCGCACCGGAAGTGAAGGCAATCCAGTCCTGCGGCATGGTGTAACGGGGCTTCGGGATTCCCGGCAGGCGTGGCTTGGCCATGAGCATCACAGCAGGGTATACTCGCCCGCAGGTAGGTCCGTCGCTCGATCTCATTCTCCCATGCGGCGGCATGAATTTCCGAAATGACGCGTTAGCGAACGCAGGTCGGTGGTCGAATGCCAGCTTCCCATGACGCACAATCAGCAACGGCTGCACCCGATCTCTCGGTCGATCTTGCCGGATTGAACCTGGCCAATCCCGTTATGACCGCCTCCGGCACCAGCGGGTATGGACCGGAATACAGCCCCTATCTGCCCATCGACTCACTGGGGGCGTTCGTAACCAAAGCCGTCTCGCCCGAACCCCGAAAGGGAAATCCGCCACCACGTACATTCGAAACACCCGGCGGAATGCTCAATGCCATCGGACTAGCCAACGTCGGTTTGCAATCTTTCATCAATGATAAGATTCCCTACCTCGACAATCTGGGGATTCCTGTCATCGTGAACGTGGTCGGGCATAGCCACGACGATTACCTCGCCGTCTGTGAAGCACTTGATCAACAGCCTGCCATCGACGCACTGGAACTCAATGTCTCATGCCCGAATGTTGCCGACGGTCTTGAATTTGGAACCGATCCCCGTCGCCTGAACGAGCTGCTTTCGACCATACGCCCGCGCGTAAAACGCGCCAAACTGATCGTGAAGCTGTCACCCAACGTCACGAGCATCACCGATATGGCACGCGCAGCCGTCGATGCCGGCGTCGACGCCATTTCCGCCATCAATACGCTCCGAGGGATGGCCATTCATGTTGATCAGCGTCGACCCATGCTCGGTAACAACTACGGCGGTCTCTCCGGACCGGCCGTCAAACCAGTCGCACTCTTCATGGTCCACCAGGTCTACCAGCAGGTGACACGGGATGCCGGCGTGCCCATTATCGGCATGGGGGGGATCAACAACTGGCGGGATACCGTCGAGTTCATCCTGGCCGGTGCCAGCGCAGTGGCAATCGGGACGGCACTCTTTGCCGACCCCACAACCTCTCAGCAGATCTGCAAGGGCTTGTCAGACTACCTGGTCAAACATGAAATGACCGCGCTCTCTGAATTGATCGGTCGGTTGGAACTGAACTGATGCCCGATGCAACACAGCAGTAAGAGCGTGCTATGACCGCGTGCGGCGCTCCGACAACTTTGACGCGTAGAGGCCGGCTTCAAACAGAACATACATCGGAACCGCGAGAAGCAACTGGCTGATCACATCAGGTGGCGTCAGCATCGCGGCCACACAAACCACACCGAGCACCACAAACCGTCGCGCACCCGCCATCTGATCCGTGGTGACAATACCGGCACGTGTCAGGAAGAAAACCACAAGCGGTGTCTCAAAGGCAAGTCCAAACGCCAACGAAAGCATCAGGACGAAGGAAATGTAGAAGTCAATCGCAAACTGACTCTGCATGACCGGAGACGACGGACTTGTCTGCAACGCCACAGACCAGGTCTCCTTCGCCGTTCTGACCATCAAGCGCCGACGCTGCGTGTCAATCCAGAATGAACCCGGCTGCGGATTCTCCGGTGAGCTATCCAGAAGCTGCACATGCGGCATCTCGCCCTCGGTGGACAGCTCCACAGGCTCTTCACCTCCGATCAGCAGCGATTGAAAGAAATTCGGATCGACGTTGGTCGTTCCGAAACTGGCATTGAAGGAGATGAAAAACTGCAGGACGATCGGCAGCACAATGAAGTACATGAACATCACGCCAAGCGTAAACAGCAGGGCAGATGGTCCAACCAACCATTTGAAAAAGCGACGCTCGCTCGGATAGAGACCGGTCACAACAAAACGCCATACCTGGTAAATCACCCACGGCATGGCAAGAATCAAACCACTCAAGATCCCGATCTTGATATACGCGATAAATCCAGCCGTCGGTGACAACGCCTGAATCGTTGGCTGGAGACCATTCGCCGCCTGCACCGCGAGCAGGGGCTTGCAAATGATCTTCAGAATCTGCAGCCCGAAGAAGAGGCAAACACCCGCACAAATCGCTACACCCACGAGCGCCTGGATGACGCTGCTGCGAAGCTCCTCAAGGTGATCGCCGAATGACATCAGCGTGTCTTCTGGGGGCAGCCTGTCACTCATCGCGCTCATCCGATTCCGTCGTGACGTTGCCTTGTCTTACCAGAAGCGGCGACGGCGCGGTCAAACTGGTGACCAGCATGCGCGAGGGAAGCCATTCCTTCAACATATCAGGAGCGTGTGGATGCCCCAATAGACTCTCGCCGAACTGAGACTGCCAATGCCGGTCAAGAAGATTGCGATAGCTGAACGTCAATTCAAAAGAGCCGTCCAAGCGTCGTTTCTTCAATTCCGCATCGACAACAGATTGTGGGAGACGACCGAGCACCACGCTTTCGCCTGGCTCGACACGGATGATCCGAGATGCTTCAAACCGACTGATGTCGTCCGTCGGCAACGGGCGCGATCGCAAGGTTGCCGTATGCTGATCATCAAGATGAAGCAGCCACCGGCCGTTGGCAAAAGGTACTTTCTCGCCCATATTCATGTTGATCAACTGCGGATGATCATAGCGATTGACGAGTGCCGCTAGAATGGCACCCTCCGAATCGCGTGAGAGCAAGATGGCAGCAGGGACACCGTTACGAGCGACCGTCTCCGGTGCGCCCTTTGTGATTTCCAATTCGGCCCAATTGCTGATGACGCGCCCAACCCGAGCCTGCTCCAGACTCGGTTCACTCCAGAATGGAATGAAGTCCAGTCGAAACCGGTAACGAGCCTTATCAAGCAGCTTGTACCGCGCCCAGCCGCGATTGACAGACGGCAGTCGCAGAGACTCCGTTCCCTTCGAAGCAAGCTTGGACCCGGGCCAATTGTGGTTCGCACGAGACTCAACCAAACGCGCAATGTCCGTATCGCCTTGCGCATAATCGACGGTCAGTTCGATACCGGCGTTCACCCATCGCTTGCCATCCCAACGTTCGATGAGAAGCCAATCCGCAAAATCCAGAATACGACCGACCTGCTCCGCTCGATCAATGGGTTGCGCTCCACCGCCACGGGCGCGCGGGCGTGCAAAAGGGAGACGAACCGGATAGGGCGAAGGATTCGAAATCACGACCTCAAGATGGACCGCTTCATTC
Source organism: Phycisphaerae bacterium (assembly GCA_049605375.1). Lineage (GTDB taxonomy): Bacteria > Planctomycetota > Phycisphaerae > UBA1845 > UBA1845 > JADFOB01. The sequence goes on from JBMYUM010000159.1 coordinate 8,132, forward strand.
CATGCCACCTTTGACTTGTCAAACGCGAGAGAAACCTCAGCACCGTTGAACCAGAGCTGATCAAATAACTTTAAGATCTGCTTCGCACGAAACGCAAGCTCAGCATCAGCGTCCGCGGTGACTCTTTCAAGCGCCGGACGAGCCTCGCCGTGGGCCTTGCAAAGTTCCAGCGTTGCCGCCTCGCGTTCCGCAAAATCCTTTGACGACAGAGCCTTGATCAGCGAATCGATCTGCTTCGCACCGAGCAATTCACCGGGCTGCCCCTGGGGTGACTGCGCAGCGGAGGCCGGAAGGAGTGCGAGACACAGCGCGGCGAAAATGGCCGCACTAAGCGACGAACCCAACGCCTTCGGTCGTGCGGTAAGACTCTTCGACATCCCTGACTAATCCCCAATGCTTCCGGTCGCATCGAGCAGGCTACCAAATACGGAGAAAAAGCCGGCCCGTGTCTAAGTTATCGGCACTTGAAAACCATGACATCATACGGTCGATCCGGCTTTTCGTGGCACCGGAAAAGCGGGAAAGAAGGGCCTGAGAGACGCTGAAACCGCCGACACCTACGCCGGCAACCCCGAAAAAGACCACCCCAAGACGCTGCCAAGAAGAGCTGCCCAAAGAGGTTGCCCGAAGAGGCTGCCCAAAGAGGCTGCCTCGCAAAGTTGATTGACGGCAATCGGCAACGAACTCGCCGGACCGGAGCGTGCGTCAGTCCGATGACTTGTCAGATCCCGGCATGGAAGCGGTTTGCAGGTGTTCCGGAGCAGAGAAGCGACTGAAACCGAGTGCATGCAGCGCATCACGATGACGAATATGAGCGGAAACGAGGAACAAACGCAATTCTTCAAGCGTTCCAGCGTCAACGTGTGGAGCAGCCAACCAGCGGGCACGATTCAGCGTAACCGACTGCAGCACCTCTGTTCGCGCGAGCTCACGGAACTGATCCCGACTGAAAGTATACGCCATCGGGAAATATCGGCCGCCGGTCTCCGGGTACGCCTCAAACTCGGCGACATCCAAAACCGCACC
>JBMYUM010000160.1:0-9087 GCA_049605375.1 Phycisphaerae bacterium
GAAGCACTCTATGTCGATGAGCTGCTCTTCGAACCAGGTGCTCAGGTGACGGTCAGGAATGTTCGCATTTACTACAACGAGCTGACACAAGCGGGTGCGTCAGTGGTGACCGAAGGGTGCGGCGAGTTGGTCAACCTGAACTGCTCGGTGACCAGGCCGCAACCGGGAAGTCTTGAAGCGTGCGTGACGACCGACAACTGTCCTCTTGGCGCGACCTGCGTCGACGGACTCTGCAGCTTCCCGTCCAACCGGTACCTGTCGGTCCGCCCGGCCAACCCGGGAGTTGAACTCGCGTTGCGTGTCACGCATGACGCCAGTGGCAGAGAATGGTGGGTTGGTTCCCCCAACGAACTCGGCTTCGCACCACTCACCAGTACTCTTGAAGCCGACGGCGTGCGCGACTGGAGCCTCGACAGCCAGAACATCCAGATTTATGGCTGCGGCATTGTTCCGGGGCAAAGTTACTCGATCCAGGCGATTGCGGGTCCGTGCGATCCGCTGCAGTCCGGCAAGTTCTCATCGGCATTGACGTTGGCGACGACGTCGGATTGGGGGGATGTGATCGGTACCTTTGATGCTGAAACCGGTGAGTGGGCTCCCGGGAACGGAAGCGTGAACTTTTCGGATATCCAGGCCGGCGTGTTCGGATTCCAACAGTCGGACATGGCGCCGCCCCTGGCATGGATTGACCTCGATCCGCAGGAACCGAACGGTGTCGTAAACTTTGCTGACATTCTGCAGATTGTGCAGGGCTTCCAGGGTATGGGTTATCCCTATCTTGCACCGGATGAGTGCCCGTAGCTCTTTTCCTTCTGCATTCCATACCGGAAGTTGATCTTGCGATCCTTGTAGACGCTCGCCTCGATGGAGGCGGGCGTTTTTCTTTCCTACCTGGAAGATCATTCGCGGGTCGGTGGGTTTCTGCAGTATCTGGCGCTAACGAATGGTGGCTGTGCGCATCAGGACCATCGTTAGATCGACCTCACATGGTCAATGAATTCCTTGGTGATGGTTGGTGCGATTTGGTTTCTTCGTTGAGAGTCAAGGGATGACCAAGGTTGAAAAGATCAAAGGGTGCTTGGTCGGAACCGCTGTTGGTGATGCGATTGGGCTTCCACGAGAAGGGTTGAGTCGTCGACGGGCGGAGCGCATGTTTGGTAACGGCCCGCTACAACATGCCATGTTGCTGGGACGCGGACTCTGTAGCGATGATACCGAGCATACTGTCATGGTTGCCCAAGCACTGATCGCCGCAAGGCTGGAGCCGAAGGCATTTCTCCGTGATTTCTCTCGGAGACTGCGATGGTGGTTCTTGCGCATACCAGCTGGTGTTGGATTCGGTACGCTCAGGGCTTGTATGAAATTATGGATGGGCTGTAGCCCTGATCGTAGCGGCGTTGCTAGCGCCGGCAACGGTCCAGCCATGCGCAGTGCCATTCTGGGATTGGTTGCAGATTCTCAAGTCAATTTGGAAGACCTGGTACATGCATCAACGTCTGTTACGCATTCTGATTCGCGAGCACTGGAAGGCGCGATGGTCGTTGCGAGCCTTGCCCAACTCGTCGCTACGTCAGATGGCCATACTCTTTCAATGGACGAAGTCAGTGAGAGAATTCTGCCTGTTGTAAATGATCGGCAATTCCGAAGCGACCTGAATGTTGCGTTGGACGCAGTCGAACAAAGTCAAGCGCCCGATCAGTTTTCAGAGTCCATCGGGCTTCGCGAAGGCGTAAGCGGTTTCGTGGTTCATACTGTTCCGGTAGCCGTGTACTGTTGGGGGAACTACCAAGGGGACTTTCGATCAGCGATTGAAACAGCTGTAAGCATGGGCGGAGACTCCGATACTGTGGCTGCGATTGTCGGCGCGATTGCGGGAACACAGGGAGGTCTCGATGGTATTCCGGACGAGTGGATCGATGATCTCATCGAATGGCCTTGCCACATTTCATGGCTCGAAGCGTTAGCTGATCAACTCGGGGCAGTCGCAGAAGGAGGTATTGCGAGCGAGGTTCCCCAACGACCGGCACTGTACAAGTTGTTGCGAAACGTGCTCTTCTTGATGATCGTCCTTGTTCATGGATTTCGAAGACTCCTTCCGCCATATTGAATCAGGCACGAACGATCCCGGGAGAGTGACCGTCCGTGCCTGGGGCTTTTGCGGAGAGAGTTTGGAGTCTTATTGGCTAACCGTGAGGCTAAACGTGCAGGGCCTCACGAGTTGTTTAATTTAGGACAGAGCGTTCGATCAACTGTCGTTGCGAAGTTCGTCAATGTAATTGAGAATCTCCGATTCGCGCTGACGAAGCTTGGCGATCTGATTCGACAGTTGATTTTGCTGTGCCATCATCGCCTGCATTTTTGCCTGAACCGCCGGATTCTCAGCGTAGGTCGGGTTCGCCCAGATCTCTTCCAGTTGCGCCTGCAGTTGGTCGTAGCTTGCCTGCGCTGCTTCGATCTGCGTGTGAACTTCATAGAGCTCGTGATACGCTCGTTGCATTTCCTGTTCGATTACTTCCGGAGCTGCCGACGCCGTCGAAGACGAGGTCGCAAGGAGAGAACCGGTTGCCAACAACGCCATGCAGAGTTTCGAATTGAGTCGCATGATGAGTCTCCTTTATCAGCTTGAAAGTCGCGTGCAGTCGAATCAACAAGTTCGTAACTGCTTACAAACCTAGACACGCGATGCAGGCAGAAACTGATCGGTGGAATTTGAGGATTTTTTCAGTCACGCAATCGGTGGCATGGAAACGTGACTTTGGAAGGCAGCATGACAGGCCGCGCATAAAAAAAGACACGGATGAGTCTCGTGGTGAGGTCTCATCCGTGTCCGGCTGCTGTGCCGTATCGTGTTCTGTCATTCCAGCATCAGCCGGGATAGGAGCGTCGCAGGTGGCTGATGTAGGCCTTGATCTTCCGCTCTTGTTCTTGAAGCCAGGCGATCTTCTTCTTTAGCGTGCTGGCTTCGGTTTCCATCGTTCGGACTCGCGTTTGAGCCGCTTCGTCCGTTGACCAGCTCGGCTTGGATTTTTCGAAGTCGATCTCGGCCTTCAGGAAGTTGACCCGGCGCTGGGTCGCCTCGATCTGCGTTTGAACTTCGTAAAGTTTGTGCTTTGCGAGTTCCATTTCCTGTTCGACCACTTGTGGTGCCGCAGTAGCCGTCAACGTTGAGAGTGCCATGAAACTTCCAGTTGCCAGGCAAGCCAGTTGAAACATTGATTGATGACGCATGACGAATCTCCTTTGACAAGGGGTTTTGTAGCAGCCGTTTCGTCACGTCCGAAACGCCTTACACCCATCAAGGCGTCGGGGGCGTCGAGCGGGGGCAGAAAAAGATGAGGCTTTTTTGTCGGAGCGGAGTGAATCAAGAAATGCCGATAGAAAACGGTGATCCTGACGTCGTACGGCCGATTCGACGGTGCAACGCTGCTGTCAGCTTGTTTGGAGCAACTGCTGAATGCGATCGTGTTTTTCTGCAAAGTGATCGTCAGAAAGAACGGGGTCAGTCGGCGAGAAGGGCAGGTCTTCTGCCAGTTCAATCCATGACTTGCACCCGCCGTAGGCATCAAGAATCGGGAGTGAGACAGGGCTGGTAAGTCGATAAACGCGAAACAGCAGGGCGAAGATCATGTTGTCCTGCCAACGATGCAGCCTCTCTTCGATGACCTTGTCTGACCAGATGTGGTCGTCACGCAAGGCTGCCACGGTCGACGATGACGTGACTTCAAACGCAGAGGCAATTTCGACGGCATGTGAAATCGTGATCGAATATTCTTCCGGCTGTGCTTGCTGGGCCGCCTTCAGGTAGGGGAGCCCAGCCGGCGCGAGTTGATCGGCCGATTGATGGAAGTTGGTCGGAAAAAGAAAGAACGACGGATGATCGATCTGAAATTTACCTGACTCTTCAGCGATTCCGCCTTTGCGGAATACGATGATCTGTTTGCCATCCGCGAGTGCGCCGCAGACTGAAGCCCATTCTTTGAATGCCGTTCTCATGACTTTCCCTGATAGTCGCTGTCGTGTACTGGGCGAATGAATTGAATCACCGGTCAGGCGAACATCTTGGTTCGTGCGGCTTGCGTCAGCACGAGAACGCCCGGGTGGCGAACTTTTCGTTCCATTGAGATAGCGTAGAACTGTTCGCGGATGTCCTCGATACGTCCCACGACGCTGACGTCATACTGGCGGCAGATCTCTTTCTCAATGACTGACGGTGCCGCAAAGAGGCCCCGGCCCGCCTGCCCGAACACTTTCTTCAGTGCGCTGTCTTCGAACTCGCACATGATGACCGGGTGAATGTCGCAGGAGTCGAACCACTGGTCCAATGCGCGTCGCAACGTCGTATTCACCGTTGGGAGTAACCACGGGGCACCGTCGACTGAATCGGGGAAACCACGCTTGTACTTGGTCGCCAGTTTCTTCACACCAAACACTGTTACGCCGCATTCGCCAAGCAGGTGATTAAACCCCTTGATGCTGACGTTTGAGCTGATGGGCGCATCTGACAAAACCACGTCCAACTCGTGAATGGAGAGCTTCGCGAGCAGTGCTTCCGGCTTACCTTCGGTGCAGACGATCTTGATGCCGTCCGGTTCGTCCAGTGCCGGCATCAGAAGTCGATGCGCGATCAGTTTCGGAAGAGCATCAGCCACGCCGACGTTCAACGTCAGCGGACTGCCCGTCGGACGCCCCTTGACCGTATCCACCAGTTCTCGACCGAGTGAAAAGATTTCATCGGCGTACCGGTAGACGACGCTTCCCGTTTCGGTCAACCGCAATCGACGACCGGATCGATCGAACAAGGCCGCGCCGAGCGTTTGCTCAAGCGTGCGCAATTGCGTGGAGATCGTAGGCTGCGCGAGATGCAGGCGTTCGGCCGCGGCCGCAATGCTGCCTTCTCGGGCAACCATCCAGAAATAGAGTAGATGATGGTAGTTGAGCCATTCCATAGCGCATATCTTAATTAGATTTGTCCTAATGTAAACCGTTTTATTTTCTATTTTTCTATTTCGGCAGCCGGGGCTATATTCTTAGCGTCGGGTTCAAGAATTCTTCCACCAAGGAGTTTCGCCATGAAATTAAGTATCTCGGGTAACTCTCCAGACATCGATTCCGAATTGAAGGAGTTCATTCGGAAGAAGCTTGATCAGTCCCTGGGGCGGTTCGCATCGCGGATCCGGCAGGTATCGGTATCGCTGATTGACCTCAATGGTCCACGCGGCGGGGTCGATAAAAAATGCAGGCTGGAGGCCCAATTCGTACGATCAGGCTCAATTGACGCCGAGGTCACGGACACGGAATTCGAGCCGGCGGCCCATCGGGCGGCTGATCGGCTGGCACGTCGAATTCGCGATCTCCATAATAGACGACGGACCATCGGGCGGTCTGAATCTGCATTTGGTCCCGCGTCGGCGCGCCCCAATGATGACAGCTGGGTCGAACAGCATGTGGGAAGCCGGCGCATGGGTACACAATATTCTGAGACGCAGAACATGGGCGACAAGGAAGTCGACTTCGGCTTCGAAGATGCAGGAAACTAACGGATGACGACGTTAAACCACGCGAAGACCGATCCGGCGAGTGCGCCGCTGAGTCCAATCAAGAGGCTTCTGAAGCTTCTATTCCCTGAGCGCCGCGACATTACAATCGTGATCGCGTTCGCCGTCGGCGTCGGTATTTTGACGCTGGCTACGCCGGTGGCCGTTCAGGCTCTGGTGAACTTTGTGGCGTTCGGCGGGCTGATGCAGCCGCTCGTCATACTCGGCTTGCTGTTGCTTGCCTTCCTGTCTCTGGCGGGTGCCATGCGTGTCTTCAAGACATGGGTGGTTGAGGTTATGCAGCGGCGCATTTTTGTTCGCGTGTCGACTGACCTCGCACAGCGACTGCCGCGCGTTCGCGTGGATGCGTATGATTCGGGTCACGGGCCGGAACTCGTCAACAGATTCTTTGACGTGTTGACGGTGCAGAAGGCCGGGGCAGCATTGCTGCTTGACGGCGTGGGAGTGGTGTTGCAGACGCTGATCGGGCTTACGATCCTCGCGTTCTATCATCCCGTTCTGCTGGCATTCGACGCCATCCTGGTTGTTGCCATCTTCTTTGTACTGTTCATTCTCGGCCGTGGTGCCGTGCGAACGGCCATCAAAGAATCGAAGGCGAAGTATGCCGTGGCCGCATCGCTCGAAGAAATTGCACGAAACCCAACCAGCTTCAAGCTTTCAGGTGGTCCTGAATTCGCTTATCAGCGCACCGACAGTCTTGCCGTGGACTATGTATCCGCAAGGCAGAAGCACTTTGCCGTGGTGATCCGACAGGTTGTCGGTGCTGTCGCGCTTCAAGCCCTGGCGGGAACCGCGTTGCTGACCATCGGTGGTTGGCTCGTGATTGAAGGCCAGCTCACGCTTGGTCAGCTGGTTGCGTCAGAGCTCATCGTCTCGATCGTGCTTGCGAGCTTCGCCAAAATCGGGAAGCAACTTGAGAGCTTCTACGACTTGCTGGCAGCCGTGGATAAGCTTGGCCAGTTGATCGACCTGCCGCTCGAACGAAGCGAAGGCGAGAATCAGGGTCAAAGTTCCAAGGGCATGGCATTGCAGATTGCCGGTCTGACCTTTGGCTATCGTTCCGATCATAAGCTCCTCGATGGCTTCAATCTGCATGTGCGTTCAGGTGAGCGCGTTTGTATCGTCGGTCGGCACGGTAGTGGAAAGAGCACACTGGCCGACTTGCTCTATGGGCTTCGTGAGCCCGGCTCCGGTCGTATTGAGCTGGACGGGGTGGACATTCGTGAAGTGAGCCTCTCCACGCTCCGAAAGAATGTCTCGCTCGTCAAGGGCTTCGAAATGATCGAAGGTTCGATCATCGACAACGTCCGCATGAACCGTGAGGGCATTTCGATGACGGAGGTTCGACAGGCGCTCGATGATGTTGGTTTGCTGAGGGAACTTCGAGCGCTTCCGCAAGGTCTCAACACGTGGGTCTCGTCGACAGGTAATCCCTTGTCATTTGGTCAGGCAAGACGTCTCATGCTGGCTCGCGCGATCGTGGAGAGCCCGCGGCTGCTCGTTCTCGACGACCTGTTGGATGATCTGGATGCTGACGCCTGCCGCGTCGTAACCGATACGTTGCTTGCACCCAGTCGGCCCTGGACGCTCGTGATCCTGAGTCGCAGTGACTGGACGCATCGTGATCTTGATCGAGTTATTCGTTTACCGGAACATTCGCCGACCGGTAGTGCAGGTTCGGCCGCAGCACTTGCCACAAGTTGATGGGAGAGTTAAAGATGAATTCGAACCCAATCGCGCTCGTCGATCAGCCAAGGTTTGGCAATGCGGATGTTCCTCCGAGTCGGATAGATACGAATATGGGTGATCCTTTTGAGTCAAATGCCTTGAAGCTCGTTCGTTCTTCACGATGGACGAAGTGGTTTGGCCTCGCGTTGGCCTTCATGTTTGTGATGGGCCCGATCAGCGTTCTCTTTGTTCCGTGGACCCAGAACGTTCGTGGCCAGGGGCGGGTGATCGCTTACGCGCCACTTGAGCGTCAGCAGGCCGTCGAAGCACCCATCAAAGGACGTATCGTCGAATGGTGGGTACAGGAAGGATCGGTCGTTCAAGAAGGCGATCCCCTGGTTGAGATCTCCGATATTGATCCCCAGCTGATCACCCGTTTGGAGCAGGAGCGCGATGCAGTCGCCGGTAAGCTGAGGGCCAGTGAAGACAAGGTGCTTTCCTATCGTCAACAGGTGTCAAACCTTGAGGCGACGAGAGACCTGTCCGTTGCTGTCGCAGAGTTCAAGGTCGAGACTGCGCGGCAGAAGGTTCGATCGAGTACCGAAAAACTTGCGGCGGCAGAGGCCAAGCTCAAGGCGGCCGATGCACAGTTCAAACGGCTCGGTAACCTGCTGGCGGATGAGATTATTTCAACTCGCCAGTTTGAAATCGCTGAACGTGATCTTGAAGTGGCAAAGAGCGCGGTAAATTCCGCCAAAGCCATGTTGCTGGCTGATCAGAATGATCAGGCCGGTTCACTGCAGGAACTTGAAAAGACGCGGGCCGACGCGAATGCAAAGATTGACTCATCGAGTGCTTCACTGCACGATGCCGTCGGCCAGCTTGAGGAAGCGAAGGCAAGTCTTGCCAAGGTCGAAGTCCGACTCTCGCGTCAGCAGTCGCAGTTGGTGAGAGCGCCACGCGCCGGAACAGTCTTCCGTCTGGCAGCGAACCAGGGTGGCGAGATTGTGAAAGAAGCTGATCCCTTGCTGGTTCTGGTGCCCGACACAGAGAATCGGGCCGTCGAATTGTGGATGGACGGAAATGATGCCCCGTTGATTACGCAGGGTGATCAGGTTCGTCTGCAGTTTGAAGGTTGGCCCGCCGTACAGTTTGCGGGTTGGCCGGCGGTTGCCGTGGGTACATTCGCTGGTACCGTGTCGCTGGTTGATACGACCGACGATGGTAAAGGTCGATTCAGAATCGTGATCTCGCAGGGATCGGACGATGAGCCGTGGCCCGACAATCGCTTTTTGCGGCAGGGCGTTCGTGCTAAGGGATGGGTCCTCTTGAATGAGGTCTCGTTTGGCTATGAGCTATGGCGTCAGTTAAATGGCTTCCCGCCGGTCATTGCTCCCGAAGAGCCGAAGGCCGGTGTCGCAAGGAAGCGGCTCAAGTAGGAACGAAGTCATGAGGGATCGCTCGCACTTCCCGTGCAAGACCGGACAATGGATTGGCTCCTTCGATAAGGAAAAATCAGTTTGTGGCACTACGAAGAGTGGCCTGTGGCTCTTCGGTGCCGTCTGTTGCCTGTTCGTGGCGGGTTGTCTGCCACGATACGGGCAGCTCGAACGGGAAGTGTCGCAGCGCATCCACGACAAGACCGCTGATATTCAGCCCCTTGTTCCCCAGGAAGATGAGTCAGCCAGCAGCATCAGTAACCTGGATGATGACAATGTTGATGACGATCAGAGCGTACGCGAAGCGCTGCGTATCCAGGCTGAGAACCTGACGACGCCGGACGAAGCGCCGTCGCAGATTGATCTTGAAGTCGCAGAACTTCGACTCAAGACCCTTGAACAGAACCTCGACCTTGACGTCGTGT
>JBMYUM010000161.1:0-9062 GCA_049605375.1 Phycisphaerae bacterium
CCACCTGTATCGACGCGATCATCGCCGTCCGGTAAGGCTGGATCGTTACACGTGATACGTCAGCACTGTCATTAACGTCGGTCATCAATGTTCCGAATCTCCGCACCAGTCGCACGGAACGCATCAACCAGGGCATCCTTCAGAGTCGCTGTTGTACGCACATCACCTACCACAATGCCAAGTTCGACCATCGTCTGAGCAATACTGGCGGACACACCGGAGATCGTACAATCGCACCCCATGAGCTTGGTCGCTTTTGTAATCTTGATGAGATGATTGGCGACTGCAGTATCAACCATGGCCACGCCACTGATATCCATGATGATCACGCGAGACTGTGTATCAGCAATCGCGGTCAGCATGGCATTCATGATATTGTGGGCACGATTCGAATCGATGATGCCGACAATCGGCAACATCAAAATGTCACGCCAGATCGCCGTGACGGGCGTTGACATTTCCAGCAGGGCCAAACTTCGCGCTTTAACCTCATGCGTAATGTCAGAAGCAAACTTGACCACCTTTCGAGGATCACCATCGGCATCAAGAATCGGATTGTAGGAAGCCTGAAGCCAGATCTCTGTTCCATTCTTGTGGAGGCGTTTGAATTCCCCCGCCTCGTAGCCGCCACGACCGAGTTTGTTCCAGAACTCAGCATAGTCGGCCGACTCGGCATACCCCGGCTCACAAAACACCCGATGATGCTTGCCAACCACCTCGTCCAACTCGTAACCGAATATCTGAAGAAAATTCTGGTTGGCATTCAACACGGTACCATCAAGGTCAAATTCAATGACGGCCTGAACCCGATCGATGGCCTTCACCATACCTTCCTTCTCAGCTGCCTGCAGCTTCGAAGCGGTCACATCGGTTGCGAACTTGACTACCTTGACGGGCTTACCATTCTCAAACACGGGATTGTAAGAAGCACTGAGCCAGATCTCTTTGCCCCCCTTCCCCAGACGCTTGAATTCCGCAGTCGTGTACTCGCCCGATGCAAGTTTCTTCCAGAATTCGTCGTAGGCAGGCGTGTTTGCATAATCGGATTCACAGAACATCCGATGATGCTTGCCGACGACTTCCTCCAGAGTGTACTCAAACACCTGAAGAAAGTTCGCATTGGCGTTCAGAATCGTACCATCAAGATCAAACTCGATGATAGCCTGCACCCGGTTCATCGCTTCATATAAGGCGGACAGCTCCGAATGAGCCACCGTTGCAATCTTCGCTTCGCTCACACCAATCGCTCCGACCTGATTCCCATGTTTGAATAACAGCCGCCTTGCACAAACGTCTTCCGATTCATCCCTGCACCGGACGCTGGAGTCTACTCGAATCGATAGTGTTGAGGTACCCGCAAGTATCAGCGAATTGCCCGGAAGAACGGCCGAAGGGAATGGTCCGGACAATCTACCACAAGAATATGTCCAGACTGGATGCACAGGACCCCTACGACCACCCCGGTGAACGTCTCAACGGCTTGGATCAAGAAGAGACCGACTGGGTTGGCAGACATTTGACAATGGGCTTTCCCGTGGTGTAACGACCAGATAGGTCTACGGCATGCCGGATAGGTCTACGGGATGAAGGTGGCAAAAGCAAAACGCTACCGAAGCCCTGCCTGCCTTGATCAGTTCGGGAGGAGACTGCGAAGGCTGGAGCATTCGGTAGCGTTGCCAGGACACGGGAGAACGATGACACTCAACGCGGTTCGTCAATGGCTCCCTCGGAGGTGCAAATCAATCCTGTTGTTCAAAATCATCTTCGAATGGCAATTCGTCGAGCCCAAGATTCTCTACATCGATAAGATCGCCCACAAACTCATCAACTTCGCGGTCAATGGCGTCCTTCGCCGCCGTTCGGGCAGCGTCGACAAAGACCTCCTGCAGATTGCCGCAACCTGACAGCAAGCCAAGAACCAGAACACAAGACGCAACACCGGCTGTTTTGTAAGACATAACAATCACTCGCTTTCGTGAACGAAAATCCCTAACCGTTTCCATCAAGGCAACAGGAAGAAAGGCCGGACGGTGCAGCCAAATGCGACGTATCGCATGAATGGATACACCGTCCGAGACCGCCTCACTTCTGAGAACCCGATACCTTCCGCCAAGGAGAATGCGGAAGACACCGGGCCATGCTGACGCACGGCGCACAATCAACCAAACGCCAACGATTCTTGGAGCACTCACGCCGTATCAACGGTACGACGCAATTCTGTTGCATGATCTACAGTTCTTTGTTTGCCTGTGACGATCACCGCTGCGAAAAGACAAACAAACGTCGGCTTCTCGCACCCACGAGTACGAGCACAAATCTGATGATGCCGTACTGATGAATTCGTCACAGTTTCTGGATGGTGTAGCTAACCAACAGGTGAGCCATCCAGATTATTCGCGTTTCCAAGTGTCCTCTCCAACACGCCGAAAGAACAAACAAGCTCGAAAGACGGGCAGGCGACACGTGCGCATCGATTCCGCAAGGGCACGATCCTCAGCCACCATCCAAGGCGGACGATCAACACCCGGTAGAATCGAACCGCAAAGACCAACGATCCAAATCACGTCGGCCAACACGCAGTCGCCTGCCAGAAGGATACGCGACAGCCTCTTTCAGAGTCCGCACCAAAAATCTCGATTGAAGTGTGACAAGATGAGACGTGCATCGGGGTGAGGGAACGGGCCCTCAATTACGAATAACACCAGAAAATCAGGAAACGTGCTTCCCGCAACGGCCGTCTATCCGATGATAGGCCATAGAAGCGTAACTGAACGCAAAATGGCGTTGGCTTGCGAAATGCGGCTGGAGATGACCCGCTTCGCAAGAAAATATGCGAAGCCAATAGAGCAACGCGTCACTCCACGTGAAAAGCAACCAATCGGCCGCCAAACGTGTCGGCTTTGCCGTCGACACCGGCACTGATATCAATCTTGACCAGGCCACCGGGAATCTGATCACTGTAGAAGACGCTCATGCGCGTATTGTCACCCCAGTCCGCAAAGTCGGCGTTTGCCTTGATCGTCATTCCCTCACATCGAAGCGAAAGCCCCTGAATGGTATAGCTCATGTCGTCTAGCGCGACAGTTTCTGCACTGGGGTGCGTCAAGGGATGATCAATCCCTCGAATCTGACGCCATTCAAAGAAGCCGCGATTGATGACACACGCCGGCACCCCATCGCGCATGGCGAACTCGAAAGTCCGCTCGATATAGAGACGCTCCTCGCTCTTCATCACCAGCTTCTCCGTAATTTGCACATCTTCCCGCTTGCCGTCCGCGCTCTGGGACCCCAGCACGCGAAACCAGGAACCAGGCGAGAATGCAAGCCAGCGATCGAAATCTGGATTTGCAACCAATTCCGTATACCAGGGGCTCGACGTCCCCATTTCAGTAAATCGTTCGCAGATCAGCGGGACGACGAGCTCTTTAACGAACGTCGGATTGACGGCATCCACATGGTCACCGGCATGACCATGCTCGGAAAACTCACGACCCCATCGAATGTGAACCAACTTCTCATACTGCTCGCACGTTTGAGGTGTAGGATTGGAAGGCGGAACAAAGCCTCGGATCCCACCGACCGGAACTTCACCTGCTTTTCGGTCGGCCGTGCCAACGAGTGGCACCAGATACCGAAGCACCGTATCGCGCTCCGATGTGAATACGTAGAACTTCTCACGAACGCGCGTCATCGCTTGCGTCAGGTCGTAGTCTGCACTCAGAGATGATGCCAGCAAAACCACGTTCTCAACAGCAACATCCTCCGGCAACATCTCCAGCGCGAAAACCCCGATCACCGTCCCCGCCGAAAAACCCATCACGGTGATTCGACTCTCCGGATGGCTTCGGCTGAACGTCGTAATTCGTTCGGCGAGCTTCGCAGCCTTGTGGCGCTTGTACGTCCGACTCGACATCTGGTCGGCCGTTACGCCAACACCGGTCTGCCATCGAAAGGACTCACCGTAACCGTCATATCCGCCGTCAAGAAAACCGCGCCAGACATCCTTGGTCCAGTTGTGAACGGGACCATCTCCACCTGAACCGTCCAGATAGAATACGTATGCCCGGTTAATCCGCTCTTCTGCATCGGCAATGACAGTCTCGGAACCCCATTGACAACCCGAAAGCAAACTGGACAGGACAACCAGTCCCAACGCACACGCAACACAACGCACGTTTCTTTCAACGATCGAAACCACAGGGTGACCTCTCTTTTCCTTCGCCAATAAGAACGGTGGACAATCCGTAACAGCTGAAGTGCACGGCGCCATCAGTTAATCGATTTGAAGACTGCGATCACAGCTGCAGTCACCGGTTCGGAAGCCTGTCCATGTCATGTTTGGCATGACAGCAAGAAACACAGGGACTCATTCACTCTTTTTCACATCGGCCACACATCGAAAACCCAAATGGCTCATGCCGGTATCCGGCGGGGTCCCCATTTTGGCACTTGGACGATAGCTCTCACAGTAGCTCGCATGACAAAGGAACGACCCTCCCTTGTTGACGCGAGAAACTGGTTCATAGGGATTGCGCGGATCCGCCGACGTATCCGGGCCTCTTGGATTTGAACAGCATCCACCAGCAACCTCGGCAACACGCTGACGGTACGTGTCGGGACGGAACTTGTCATTCGTCCATTCCCACACGTTTCCCGCCATGTCGTACAATCCGATATCAGTCGGTGGAAAGGACTTCACCGGCGCCGTATCCGTATACCCATCAAGCTTCGTATTGCGATAGGGAAACGTCCCTTGCCAGATGTTGGCCATGATCTTCCCATCGACCTGCAGTTCATCACCCCAAGCAAACCGCTGGTTATCATGACCGAAACGTGCCGCGCGTTCCCATTCGGCCTCCGTCGGCAAACGCTTTCCCGCCCAACGGCAATACGCCATGGCATCATGCCAGGATACATGCACAACAGGATGGTCTTCCTTACCCTTGATCGAACTGCCCGGACCGGCGGGATGACGCCAGCAAGCGCCCGGAATCCAACGCCACCAATTTGCATGATTCCGCGGATCGACGGGCCCATCGGGAACCGTGAAGACCATCGACCCCGGTACGAGAACGTCGTCGGGCGGCTTGGGCGTACCCGGTGGGACTTGATGCTTTAGATCTTCCCACCGAGGTTTGCGTTCCGCTGTTGTCACATAGCCCGACGCACGAACGAACGCAGCGAACTGGGCGTTGGTCACTTCCGTCTGATCCATCCAGAAGCCGTCAATGCGAACACGATGTGCAGGCCGTTCATCAAAACGCCCCTCCGATCCATCCCATCCCATCGTAAACTCGCCACCTGGCACCCAAACCATGCCTTGCAGCGCTGCATGCGGTGGCTCCGGTACCGCATCCGTCTCCGCGGCCAGCACGACATCAGCCCAACCACAAAAATTCCAAACAGCCAGAATGGCAATCCAATTCAATGCTCTATTCCACCACGGAATGATCGATTGAGATGGAATGATCGATTGACGTAGACGACAAGAAACCTGCATGTGATTGGAATCCGCATGTACGTTGAATTCTGAAAGGACAATACCCTACCATCCGCATATCATATTACCGTAGGAACGCGCAGTGTGGTCCGGCGACAAAACGCTGTCAAGATGACACGCTGTCCGCATTCACATGCCGGATCGTCTTCACGGGGAACAATCATCTCAACCTGAAGAACAACCCTTCCCTTCCTGCCGGCGGTAACTGACAAATAGGCTCAATCTAACGTAAACGTCCGCCACTTTCGCCCTGCATAACCAGGCTCGATTCATCCAACACTTCAATCGTTCAATACGTCCCAGTGGTCAGCGGTATTCTATCGTTGAGTTGCCTTGAGTTTTAACTTGTCAGCAACTACCGTGTCCGCTTGTGGTGATAATTCTGGGTTGCCGCTGCCATGAACAATTCAGTCCAGAGACGCTGGAGGCTCCGATGTCCGACACGAATATGCTGACACTCGACCACCGTGATGAAATGTTGATTTGTGCTATCGATCATGAAAGTTTTGATCACACGTCCACCGAGCAGTTTCGCATGGAAGCGACTGACGCCACCGCAGACATGTCACAACCGGCATTGCTGCTGGACATGAACCGCGTCAAGTTCGTCCCAAGCCTGATGATTGGGGCACTGGTCGAAATCGCAACGCGGCTGAAGCAGAGCGATAAGAAAGTTGTGCTGGTCGGACTGGCCAAAGACATTGAAGATACGATGAAGATAACCGGAATCCTGCAGCTCTTTGACGTTAAGGGCTCGCTGGAAGAGTGCCTCTAACCCATCGCGCCAAGGAGTTGTGATTCATGGAGCTTTCTCAAGCACGACAGAACGCAGTCGCAGCCGCCATCGCGTGGCGCGGCAAGGACAAGAACGAGGCCCCTACTGAGCAGGAACGTGTCGATCAGTATTTCGGTCGTGACACATTCAGCAATTCGGTCATGCGCCAACGCCTTCCGAAGGACATCTACAAACGCCTCCAGCGCACGATTCAAGCAGGCGAACCGCTCGACATGCAGGTCGCCAATGTCGTCGCCGCCTCAATGAAGGACTGGGCCGTCGAGCGCGGAGCAACCCACTTCACACACTGGTTTCAACCACTGACCGGACTGACGGCCGAGAAACACGATTCACTCGTCGACCCCGACGGCGAAGGCGGCATGATCTTCGCGTTGTCAGGATCGGACCTCTGCCAGGGCGAACCAGACGCATCGAGTTTCCCTTCCGGTGGTCTCCGAGCCACATTTGAAGCACGTGGATATACAGCGTGGGACGCAACCAGCCCGGCCTTTCTGATGCGCGGGAGCAACAGTGCGACACTGTGCATTCCCACCGCATTCGTCTCCTGGACCGGATCAGCCCTTGATCAGAAAACACCGCTGCTGCGCTCCATGGATGCGCTCAGCAAACAGGCCATGCGCATTTTGAAAATATTCGGAGCGGATGCCGGCGTAGAACGTCTTCATACCACCGTGGGTGTCGAGCAAGAGTACTTCCTGATCGATCGGCACCTCTACTATGCGCGCCCCGACCTTGTGGCGTGCGACCGAACACTCTTCGGAAGCCGACCGCCAAAGGGACAGCAACTCGACGATCACTATTTCGGTGCCATCCCACCACGCGTCCTTGCCTACATGGAAGAAGTCGAACGCGAACTCTACACACTTGGCATTCCTGTCAAAACCAGACACAACGAAGTCGCTCCCGGTCAATATGAGATCGCCCCGACATTCGAAACATCCAACGTCGCCTGCGACCACTCCATGGTCATCATGGAGACGTTGAAGCGGGTTGCCTCAAAATTTGGCCTGCAGACCATACTCCATGAAAAACCCTTCGCCGGCTTGAACGGTTCGGGCAAACACAACAACTGGTCGATGATGACGGACTCGGGCGTCAACCTCCTGGACCCACAGGATGAAACGCATACGAACATGCAGTTCCTGGTGTTCCTCACCGCAGTCATTCGCGCAGTCGACATTCACGCAGACTTGCTCCGTGCGTCCATCGCATCCATTGGCAACGATCACCGCCTCGGAGCCAACGAAGCGCCGCCGGCCATCATCTCCATCTTCCTCGGCGATATGCTCACAGACATCGTTGAGCAACTGGAACGCGGCGAAAGCAACCGGACCATCCAGGGTGGCGACATGGATCTCCGTGCCATGACCCTGCCGCAGATTCCTCGTCATTCCGGTGACAGAAACCGCACGTCGCCTTTCGCATTCACCGGTAACAAGTTCGAATTCCGTGCGGTCGGCTCCTCGGCAACGTCAGCCTGGCCTAACACGGTCATGAACACGATCGTCGCCGAATCGCTCGACTACATCGCCGGAATCTTGGAAGAAAAGGCCGGTCCTAACGCCTCAAGAGAAGACCTCGAAGGAGTCGTCCGCCCCCTCCTCCAAGACGTGATCCGCAAGCATAAGCGCGTCATCTTTAACGGAGATGGTTACTCGCAGGAATGGCGCGACGAAGCAGCGAAACGCGACCTTCCGCTATTGAATGACGCCGTCGAGGCCATTCCTCGATTCGCAACCGAAGAATCGAAGAAGCTGTTTGCCAGATACAACGTCATGGACGAACTCGAAGTCGACAGCCGCGTCTTTGCTTATCTCGAAAAGTACGCACACCAGATGCAGATCGAATCGGAAACTATGGTGCAGATGGCGATGCAACTGATCGTACCAGCGGCGCTGAAGCAGCAAACGCTGATGGCACAGGCGGTCGCTGCCGCTCAGACAGCCGGCGTCGAGTGCGCCGACCAGAAAGCCGCGCTGGAGCACTTTGTCCAGATGCTCTACCGCTTCAACGCGGTCCTGAGTTCACTTTCGGAAGCGGACAACTACCAGGATGAAGATCCATTGAAGCGAGCGACTTACTTGAAAGAGAAAGTATTCCCGCTGATGGAATCCCTGCGACAGCTTGGCGATGAACTGGAAACGCGCGTATCGGCGGAGTACTGGCCCTTGCCATCCTATCGTGAGCTTCTCTTCATCAAGTAGCCGCAACAGACAGACGAAACCAAGATAGCCAAAAAGGCGGACGCGAGCCTCACGGATTCGCTCCGCCTTTCGTCTAGTACATTCGATTCAAATCAGTCACACCCTTTAATGTCACGGTGCAAGGAACTTTCCAGCACAAACCAAACCACCAAGCGGTATAGCGCGAACGCCGTCGATTACGATTCCTGGTTACGCCATCGATTCACGTCGCCGGCCGATCTTCGCAGCGATCGCCAGCATCAAACCGAGGATGACAAGCCCCCAGGTGGAAACAGTCGGCACCTGCGTGATCTTTTCTTCGCAGGTACAATCTTGCATGCACGGAAGCCCGTTACAGCTGTCGCTGTTGGCACCATCGCATGCCTCACCCGGGTCAACAATACCATCGCCGCAAACAGGATTCATGCAGTTGCCCTGGCACCCATCGCCGTCGATGGTGTTTCCATCATCGCATTCCTCACCAGGGTCGACGTTTCCATCACCGCAGGCAGCAATCGCCTGACAATTGAAGCCGTCGCCCTCAAAGCCTTCGTTGCATTCGCAAAGGAAAGCGCCGGGCAAG
>JBMYUM010000162.1:0-8998 GCA_049605375.1 Phycisphaerae bacterium
AGCACATGACGAGCTGGGGATTGACCTGTTCGACGGCTTCGAGTGGCGCGGAGGCCATTGAACGTGCAACCAGTCAACCGTTTGACCTGATTGTCATCGATTGGCGTATGCCCGGCATGACTGGGCTTGAGGCAACACGAAAACTCCGAACGCTCGGGGTCGACATCCCGATCATCGCGTTGACCGCTCATGCCATGGCGGGTGCTCGTGAAGCCTGTCTTGACGCAGGCTGCGACGGCTACCTGCCAAAGCCGATAAACTTCCCTCAACTACGAGATATCGTATCGGACCTGTTGGGTCCTCAAGACGGGAACGTGAGCGAGAGCCTCAGCGACGAGAGCGAATCCATACTGAATGACAACTCACTGGCACCGATAACCGTCCGATACCTGACAACCTTGGCGATCGAGTGTAAGCAGCTCCGCGACGCTGCCGATGAAGCAAACTGGACGCTGATCCGTGACATCGCCCACCGGATACATGGTACCGCCGGCTCGTTCACGCTACGTGTGATCTCTGACCTGGCGGAGCAGCTGCGCCGATCGTGCGACGTCCAATCACGCGAGCAAGCGATGGACATCATCGTTGCGATGCAGCAAGCATCCGAATCTGCACTGATGAAGATCAGCCCTGAATAAAGTCACTAAAGGTTTGATGGGACGAACGCAATAGATGGCTAAGTACAAACCACTGTTACTGACTGTCGATGATGATCCGTCATTGCTTGAGCTCATTTCCTTTCAGGTCGACAAGTGGGGGTTCGCTTCGGAAACGGCCACCAACGCGTCAGACCTGTTCAAGCGGCTCCAGCATTGCCTCCCCAACGCCATTCTGCTTGACCTGCAATTGGGGGCCGATAACGGTGAAGTCGTCCTGCAGGAGTTGCGGGATCGTTACCCCGACATTCCGGTCATCATGATCACGAGTTCGTCGAGTGTCTCAAGCGCCGTCGACTGTATCAAGCATGGCGCATTCGATTACGTGGTCAAGCCGCTCGACTTTGATCGCCTGCGCATTGAGGTCTCCAAAGCCATCGAGAAAAACCGACTGTCCTTACGTGTTCGCGATCTCGAAGCGGACGGCGAGCGCTTCAGTTTCCACGGGATGATTGGTGGAAGTCCTGCCATCCAGGAGATCTACCGCACGATTGACTGCGTCGCATCCACCGATGTCTCGGTCCTGATTCTAGGTGAAACCGGTACCGGCAAGGAAGTTTCAGCCCATGCCATCCATGCGGCGAGCAAACGAAACGCAGGCCCCTTTGTGCCTGTTAACTGCGCCGCCATTCCGCAGGAATTGATCGAGAGTGCGCTGTTTGGACACGTCAAGGGTGCGTTTACCGGCGCCAGTAGCGCACACGAAGGGTACTGCCAGCAAGCCCATCGCGGCACTCTGTTCCTGGATGAGATTGCCGAGATGGACGTTGGTCTACAAGCCAAGCTGCTCCGATTCTTACAGGACCATATCGCGCAGCCGGTGGGCGCGAAGTCCGGATCCGAGATTGATGTCAGAATCGTCGCAGCCACTAACCGTGACCCACTGACGGAAATCAAGAATCAACGACTCCGTGAAGACCTGTTCTACCGGTTGAACGTCGTCACCTTGAACCTTCCCCCGTTGCGCGAACGCCCTGGTGATATCGCGGTCCTGTCGCACCACTTCCTGGATCAAATCGCTATCAAGTATGAACTGCAGATGCGCGAGATCTCTGAAGAGGCGATGCGGCAGATGGAACTCTATGACTGGCCCGGTAATGTTCGGGAGCTGGAGAACACCATCGAACGTATCGCCGTCACCAATCGAAATGAGCAGATGCTGGTGGAAATGCTACCGGACGCTATCAGGGAATCGAAACAACGTAGCGCGTTCGAACCCAGCTTCGGACTTGGTACAGCTTCCGGCGGGAACTTCCCGACACTTGAAGAGATGGAACGCCGCTTGATTCTGGAAGCACTACTCGTATGCGACTGGAACGTCCCCAAAGCCGCTGAAAGGCTCGGAAGCAGCGAGGCGACCGTCTATCGCAAGATCAAGAAGTTCGCGCTCGTCAAACCCGTGGCCTGATCGCGACGTCCGAAAGTCCCCCGCCATTGGCGGCCAGGCCGGCGCTCCAGCCGATTCCCTCTCAAACTGCAACTCCTGTTAAAATAAGAATCTCACTACGACATCGATCGGTTCCAGACGCCGCTCATGCGTGCCTGAACCCATACGAACTCTGGTACGGCATGTGCCTCTCCCTTTAATCAAAGTAACGACGAGTTTCTTTGACGGAGGAGAGAGAATGAACATTGCAGTTATAGGTTCGGGTTATGTCGGCCTGACAACAGGCACATGCCTGGCAGAGATCGGTCACAGCGTTACGTGTATTGATCGAGATGAAGACCGCATCGCACTTCTTCATGCGGAACAAATCCCGATTTACGAACCAGGTCTTGAAACACTGGTCAGCGCCAATGTCGAACTCGGACGCCTTACGTTCACAACGGATCTGGCATCCGGAGTCCAAGACGCAGACGCCGTCTTCATTGCCGTCGGCACACCCGAAGATGGATGCGGAAACGTAGACCTCAGCGCAGTTTATGCCGTCGCGAACCAACTCACGGCCATTGTGAATCCGGGATCCGTCATCGTCACCAAGAGTACCGTCCCCCCGGGAACCGGTGACAGAATTCAGCGTATCTTTGCGGAAGCCGGCCTGTCGCAGTCCGTGGCCTCCAACCCTGAATTCCTTCGCGAAGGGTCGGCGATTAACGACTTCCTGCAACCGGACCGCATCGTCATCGGCTGCAACGATCGCCGTGGCGTCCGCGTACTCTCATCCATCTATCAACCCTTGACGCGTGAAGGGTTTCAACTTGTGGTTACAGGACGCCGTGAAGCCGAACTCATCAAGTACGTCGCCAACAGTTTTCTGGCAACCAAGATCAGCTTCATCAACGAGATCGCAAACCTCTGCGACTCACTCGACCTTGATGTAGATGACATCCGCCGCGGTATCGGCTTCGATCACCGTATCGGCTTCGAGTTCCTTCGCCCCGGCTGCGGCTACGGTGGAAGCTGCTTCCCCAAGGATGTCCAGGGGCTCTATAACTTCGCGCAGACGATCGATGTCAACCTTTCCATCATCGGCGCCACCCACGATGTAAATGTCAAGCAACGACTGCGCGTGGCCGAACGCGTCTTGGAGCGACTGGGTGAAAATCTATTCGGAAAGAAGATCGGTATCTGGGGTGCTGCGTTCAAGAAAGGAACTGACGACATCCGCGAAGCACCGGCGGTGCTGACCATCGCACGACTTCTGGAAGCGGGTGCTCAGATCACCGTCCATGATCCCGAGGCGTTGGACAATCTCAAGTCGCATTTCGGAAGTCTGATTCAATACGCAGACAACACGTCCGAATGCACTCGAAGCGCAGACGCCCTACTGATCATGACCGACTGGGACGAGTACTCGGCCGACAGCCTGAAGAATGCCGTCGTCGAAATGAACAGCCCCCTTGTATTTGACGGTCGTAACCTGCTGGACATCGACATGCTACAGAAGGAATCGATCGAGTATTACGGTATTGGCCGTCGTACAAAGATCGACTGCTCACCCGCTACGACCGGCACCAGCATGCCCATGATCGAAGCCATTCGTGACAACACTGAGTCAGCGAACGTCACCCAACGAACCAACAAGTACTCGGGATTTGTGATCCGTCCATTCACCAGCGCCATCCATCGCGCTTTCTAGATCTTTGAAGGAATTGAACATGAACAAGAAAGCACTCATCACAGGTATCACCGGCCAGGACGGCTCCTATCTTGCGGAGTTCCTGCTGGATAAAGGGTACGAAGTCTTCGGGATCATCCGTCGCTCGTCCTCATTCAACACGAGCCGTATCGAACATCTTTACGACGATCCGCAGAATCCCAATCGCCAAGTCAATCTCATCTATGGCGACCTGACCGACGGAAATGCCCTGGTGAATATCGTCAATCAGGTTCAGCCGACCGAAATCTACAATCTCGGAGCCCAGAGCCACGTTCGAGTGAGCTTTGATCAACCTCATTACACGGCACAGGTTGATGCCATGGGTACGCTGAATCTCCTTGAAGCGGCGCGGCAACTCCCCTACAAGGTCAAATTCTACCAGGCATCATCCAGTGAGATGTATGGAAAAGTCGTGGAAACGCCGCAGCGTGAATCTACACCCTTCTATCCGCGGTCGCCTTACGGATGCGCGAAAGTCTACAGTTATTGGCAGACGGTCAACTATCGCGAAGCGTATGACATGTTCGCCTGTAACGGCATCCTCTTTAACCATGAATCTCCCCGGCGCGGTGAGACTTTCGTCACGCGTAAGATCACACGGGCCGCCGCACGCATCAAGATGGGGTTGCAGGACAAGCTCTTTCTCGGGAACCTTGACGCCCGTCGTGACTGGGGATTCGCCGGTGACTATGTCCGAGCCATGTGGCTCATGCTCCAGCAGGAAACACCAAAGGACTACGTGATTGCGACCGGAGAAACTCACTCGGTCCGTGAGTTCCTTGACGAAGTATTCGGCCAACTCAGCCTCAACTGGGAAGACTACGTCGAGATCGATCCACGATACTTCCGCCCTACCGAAGTCGATCTTCTCCTCGGCTGCGCGGATAAGGCAGAAGCCGAGCTGGGCTGGAAACCGGAGGTGTCATTTGCTGACCTGGCCAAGATGATGGTTCAGCACGACCTCAGTGTTGCGTTGGAGGAGAAACTGCTGATCGACGCTAAGCTGAAGCTCGCCAAAGAGCACGCGGCTTGAAGACGCAGCAATCGACAGCCACCGTTATCAGGAAGTAACTCATTCCACCGGGAATCAAGTTAGGAAGGTACGCACGAATAACACCCGTTGACGAGATGCAATGGCATATGGCACAAGGAGGCCGGGTAACCCGATAGCATCTCACGAGAGTTCAGAAAATGAGAATTGGAATCGTCCACAACTACTACCGAATCCCTGGCGGTGAAGATAAAGTCGTCGAAACCGAAGCACGCTGGCTCTTGCAGAACGGACACGACGTGTTCATGTTCGAAGTGCACAACGACGTGGAAATCGGCGGCGGACTGCTCGGTAAGGCGCGAACAGGCATCAACGCAACCTGGAACCGCGACATGGCCAGACGGATCGTCGAATTCTGTGAACGCCATGACCTGGACATCCTTCATACCCACAATACGTTTCCGATTCTGTCGCCCGCCATCTACAAGGCCGCCAATCTTGCAGGCGTGCCGGTCATTCAGACGTTGCACAACTATCGGATGCTCTGCGCCAATGGCTGCCTCATCCGACGCGGTGAAGCGTGCACGACCTGCATCTCAGATGGGCCATGGAATGCAGTAAAGAACGGATGCTATCGCGACTCCCACCTTCAATCAGCAGCATGGGCGGCCATGACAACAACACATCGGGCGTTGGATACGTGGAACGCTCATATCGAACGCTTTTTGACGCCAAGTGACTTCGCACGTGACCTCCTGTCCAATGCGGGTGTGCTTGAACGACCGGTCTTTACAAAACCAAACTGCGTTGCCGATCCCGGCCGACATCAAGAGACGGGGCGCGGCGGAATCTATGTCGGTCGTCTTTCGGAAGAAAAAGGCGTCGATATGCTGATCCAATCATGGCGAAACCTGAAGCCTTCGCAATGGTCAGGCCAACCTACGCTGACAATCGTCGGGGCCGGACCGGAAGAAGCACGGCTGAAGATGTTGGCGAAAGACATGCCGCATGTTGAATTCACGGGCAAGCTCGAAAAGGCGGATCTTCATCAGCGTGTCAAGTCCGCCGCCTTCGTTGTCGCACCGTCGCGCTGCTTCGAGACGTTTGGGTTAACCGTCGTTGAAGGATATGCCCTTCAACGACCCGCAGTGGTTCCGAGCCGTACGGCGCTTGCCGAATTGGTTGGTGACGATCGATACGGCCATGTCTACGAACAACTGAATGTCGACGCACTGACAAGCGCGTGCCAGACACTTCTCAATGACCCGATCCGTTGCTTTGAAATGGGACAGAATGCACGCAGGTACTATGAGGCACAATTCACGGAAGAGAAAGTCATGCCGCAGTTGCTTCGTCACTACCGCGAGTGCATGGCCAGCTATCATGGCAAACAACATCGCCGGCAGAAGCGTGCGACGGCGTAAGCCCACCCCGGCCCGCTGACGCCAATTAGCGAACCATCTCCACCCAGGATCGCAGGGCATGCATCTTGGGTGTTTTCTTGGTGGTGTGTCGCTGCATCTGCGTCAGCAGACGATCAAGCGTCTCAACCCCCTGCCTGATAAACGGTCCCTTGTTCAACATCACGCATTCCGCGCGTTCAGACATCGCCGCATCCGTCATCTCCGGACGGCTGGGCGTGCCTTTCTTGACGAATCGTTCCAGAACCTGTGTCGCCCAGATCACCGGCACATGCGCCGCCTCACATAGCCACAGGATCTCTTCCTGCATCTCAGCCAGACGTTCAAAACCAATTTCTACTGCAAGGTCACCGCGTGCAATCATGATCGCGGTTGGGTGGATTGACGCAGAACGGACCAGCAACGCCGGCAGATTCCGAACAGCCCGCTGCGTCTCAATCTTCAAGACAATGACGGGACGTTTGCCAACACGTCGACGGGACGCCACGGCTTGAAGGAAAGCGTCCACATCCGCCGGTTCATTGACAAACGAATAACAGACACCATCTGCATGCTGCAGCGCAAAGTCGAGATCATCGAGATCCTTGGACGTCAGCGAAGCTAACTTCAAAACCTGATCAGGAAAATTGAGTCCCTTCTCCGAACGGAGACGCGCTCCCTTGGGCGGCGTTTGAGTCACACGCAGGATGGCCCCCTCTCGCGCCAATGCCTCAACCGTCGCACACCACTGCCCGTCATCAATCCATACATCTGCACCGACTTTGATCTGATCCAGAATCTCGGGAAGAGAGAGCGTAACCTGAGGGAGATCAGACTTGTGCTGTGGACAACGCGACAACAGGAATCGGTCTCCATCGAAGAGTCGCTTTCCGGATTTCGAACCGACCAGCTCTCCCGTGCGGATTTTGGGGCCGGAAAGGTCCATGAACACCCGGCAACGCCGTTGCATCCGCGCGGCAGCTACCCGGGTCGAACGAATCATCGATTGCCATTCTGCCCGGCTGTCATGAGCACAGGTTATGCGAATCGCATCCATTCCGGCACGCATCAAGTCAGGGGAGAACGAGGCATTCTCAGCCGCTTCCGTCGGCATGGTGACCATGATGCGAGCCCATCGATGATCAGGCGGACGACCGAACACCGCATCGGTCTGATGACGGAGAAGTCGGTGCCCCAGAAAAAACTCACGCAGGGTGGGACGAGGCGGAAGTGTCGAACGGTTGGCACCACACAACGCACCTAGCGCATGCAGTACCACGTCAAGGCTTGGAAGTACACGAGACTCTGTCCGGCCCAGCGAAGAAAGCCCCCACGGAACAAGTGCCTCCTGGATGCGCCGCCAATCCCGACTGCGCATCGCAAGATATTGTGCGAGATTCCAGGCGCTGTAATGAAAGAACGGACGCCTGATACGAGGCGCCCACGATTCGTACAGGCGTCGCCCTTCGGTATCAACCTGACGCCGCAAGTCGATCAGCGTTGCAAAGAGGTCTTTCGGTCGGACAAGATCAGCGTCAACGTACTCACTGACATACGACATCTAAGCCTCCCAGTCTGCCTCCGCTAATCCAAACTACTGGAGCCTCCATACGTCCCTTCAATAAATGTCGGGGCGCGATCATCATTCAAGATGATCTCATAAAAGTCGGAATAGCGGATCGGCGCACGATTCGTCCCACCCAACCGGCGATAGATCTCCTGAAGATTCCCCTCCTGAATGCCCTCGATCACCGGCCCCGTATTTCCGATCCAAAGGACCACACCACCGGCATGGTCCGAAACAACCTCATCAACGAAACGGTTCGCCATGGCCTTCGTATCCCCGGACTCGACGGTGGAGAACACACGAATCGTTGCATCGACAATCTCCAACAGAGGTTCGGCCGTTTGGCGATTACGAAGCAGATTCGGATAGTAGATCGCCGTCACGCCCTCTTCCGCCAGCTCATCCGCCAACGCCTGCGCTCGAATCAAGCCTTCTTCATTCAAGGGCGGATCAAGCCCTTCATCACGTTCCGCATGACGAACCATGATGACGCGCGTCGTTGTGCCTGAAGGCGAACGAACCTCCTCCGTATCAAGCGGCGTACATCCGCCAGAAGACAACATCGCTGTCGACACGAAAATGAGTGCCGCAAACACCAACAAAAATCGCCTCACATTGTCCATCCTGAACGCTCCCAATACCTGTTCGGCCGACAAGAAAATTCACCCGCCGCGTACTCGAATGACGAACGCCAAGTACCGCAGGCCGGCACCAGCTTCCTCCGCTGACGCCCCATCCGAGCATAGTATATCCGCTCTTTGCCCAGCAAGGTACGTTCCAGAACGGGGGCTTCCGACAGTCTTCCTTTCGAAACTTGACCCCACCCCAACAACGAGTAAGCTCTCAGCCTCAGAAAACCGAAATATGATAGACGGAACAGGCCGACGACCATGGGCCGAGTCGATCCATCTCGGATCGATCCAACACAGGTCGATTCATTACAGGTCAACGCCTGGCGGTCGTTCCGACTCAAATCACTCTGGAAAACCCGTAGGCATGATGCCTGCAGGTCGTCCGGAACCCAACCTGGAGGCGTGGCAGAGCGGCTGAATGCACCGGTTTTGAAAACCGGCATGTCGAAAGGCATCGGGGGTTCGAATCCCTCCGCCTCCGATATTTCCCATCGCGAAAACTGAATCGATGACGTCCGGACAAATCGCGGAACAGGCACGACCGGACGTTGCGCGGCAGAAGATGTGGAAAATGACACTGCCGGCAGCGCAGACTGCGCCCTCATTCGCGCACATACCGGGACGATTCGGAACGCCACGCGTCGTGTCGGC
>JBMYUM010000163.1:0-8977 GCA_049605375.1 Phycisphaerae bacterium
GAGCATCTCCGGCACCGGCGATGTCAACAACCTGGTAATTGACAAGGCGGCGGGAACCACAACATTTGCCACAGACATGACACTGAGTGGCAACTTCACACACATCGCAGGAACCGTAGACGCCAGCAGCGTCACGATCGAATTTAAAGGCTACAAGACTGACATCGACGCGAGTGGCATCACCTTCGGAAACGTCAAACTTGATGTAAGCGGCACGACCGACTTTGTGAGCAATCTCAATGTGAATGGAGACCTCACCGTCGATAACGCGGCTACCCTGAATGGTGGTACGATCAATGTCTCAGGCAATGTCACGAGCAACGACACGTCAATCAGTGGTTCGACCAACCTGACGCTCAATGGAACTGGCAATCAGTCCATGGCAGGCTCGGGCGATTTCAATAATCTGACCATCAATAAGCCGTCGGGAACGGTAACCTTCACCGAGAATGCTGTCTTGACAGGCGATTTCACACACACGGCCGGAAACGTCGACGCCGGGAGTGTGACGATCGAGTTTGAGGGATATGGCACCGAGATCGCTGCCGGTTCAATTACGTTCGGAGATGTCGTCCTTGATGTCAGCGGAACGACGGACTTCGCGAACGACCTCGTCATTGATGGTGACGTAACTGTTCAAAATGCCAGCACATTGAACGGTAGCAAGATTTACGCATCGGGGTCGCTGACCGAAGTTGATTCGTCATACGGAGGAACCACGGAATTCGTCATCGGTTCACTGCCGTCGTCGAATGATGCTCCGACGGCGAATGCCGGCGCCGACCAAACCGTCGATGAAGGCTCGACAGTTACGCTCGATGCCAGCTCGTCTTCAGACACGGATGGTGACTCCCTGAGCTATACCTGGACGCAAACAGCGGGACCAACCGTGGCTCTCAGTGATACCGCGGCCGCGCAACCGAATTTCACGGCCCCCGAGGGAACAAGCAATACGACGCTGACATTCCAAGTGGCCGTCAACGACGGTACGACCACGAGCTACGACACCGTCACGATCAATGTGAATGCGGACGATGACGCTCCAAACGCCAGTGCAGGCGCCGATCAAACCGTGAATGAGGGTACGAGCGTTTCACTCGACGCCTCCGGTTCCTCAGATCCCGAAGGCCAGAGCATGACCTACTCGTGGACGCAGACCGGTGGGCCAACCGTAGCGCTGAGTGATGCCAGTGCTTCGCAACCATCATTTACGGCCCCCGATGTGAGCACGAATACAACGCTGACCTTCCAAGTGGCCGTCAGTGACGGTACGACGACCAGCTACGATACCGTGAACGTTGATGTGACCGCAGGCAATACGGCCCCAACGGCAAACGCCGGATTGGACGTAACGGTCAACGAGAATGAACTCGTGACGCTCGGAGGCGGTGGCACGACGCCATCAGGCCAAATCGCGAACTGGCAGTTCTCGGAGAACCTCGACGATTCCTCAGCAAGCGATCTCTCCGCCACGCTTCAGAATGGAGATGGGGATGAATTCACGGGAAGTGGCACGATCACTTTCGATGGTACGGACGACATGGTACGCGCCGACGCACCGGAGCTGACGGGAGACTACACGACCTCCATTCGTATTAAGCCGGATGCAACCCAGAATCCATGGGCCGGAATCTATGCTGCGACAGATGAAACTGGTGCGACCAACCACTGGAATCTGCAGTTCGATAACAAAGCCGATCGCAACATTGTCATTTTCCACAACGGTAGCAACAAGTGGGATACGGGAATTGATCTTGACGATGTTGCCGGGGATTGGCATGACGTCACAATCGTTCGGGACGGTGATACAATGTCTGCCTATCTCGACGGCGCACTCGTCAAATCCGGGAACTGGTCAGTCGACCCCAAGGGCAGCGCCGATCACTTGAACATCGGTGGCGAACGAACGGGTTCCTCCGATTACCTGTATACCGGTGAAATCGATGAGATCGAGATTTATAACCGTGCATTGTCAGATGCAGAACGCGCCGCCATCACGACTGACGCTGCGACTGGTAGTGACGCCGACGGCGATTCCCTGACCTATACCTGGACGCAGACCGGTGGACCAACCGTATCGCTGAGCGATTCCAACGCGTCACAACCGACGTTCACTGCTCCGGAAGGTATTTCGAATTCTTCTCTGACATTCCAAGTTGCAGTTTCGGATGGAACGGTAACCACTTATGACACCGTAACGGTAACGGTGAACGCAGATGATGATGCGCCCACAGCCAATGCCGGAATGGATCAGACCGTCGATGAGGGTGCAAGCGTATCACTCGACGCTTCAGCATCCAGTGACTCAGAAGGACAAGGTCTCACATACACCTGGACACAAACCAGCGGTACCGACGTCACGTTGAGCGACTCAGGTGCGTCGCAACCAACGTTTACAGCGCCAGAAGGCGTGGCGAACTCGACGCTTACCTTTCAGGTAGCGGTTTCCGATGGCACGACCACCAGTTATGACACCGTCACGATTACCATTAATGCAGATGACGACGCTCCAAACGCCAGTGCGGGCAACGACATCATTGTAAATGAAGGGGCAGCTGTTGCACTTGATGCAGCCGGTTCCACAGATCCGGAGGGTCAAGGGCTTACCTACACATGGACACAAACGGCCGGACCAACCGTCGCACTCAGCGACACGGCAGATTCGCAACCGACATTCACGGCCCCCAATGTCACCTCAGGTACCACGTTGACGTTCCAGGTGGCCGTCAGCGATGGTACGACAACCAGCTATGACACGGTCGATATTGTCGTCAACAATACCAACACGGCTGCGGATGCAAATGCAGGCATTGATCAAACCGTCAAGGAAGGCAGTACGGTTACACTTGATGGTGCAGGTACATCTGACGCAGATGGCGATTCTCTGGTTCTGACATGGCGACAAACGGATGGCCCTGCTGTCACACTTTCAGACGCGAATGCGGTTCAGCCGACATTTACAGCTCCGGACGTCACGGAGGCAACGACCATCTCCTTCGAGGTTTCGGTCAACGATGGCAGCGAGATCACAACGGATACCGTCACAATCACCGTCGAACCCCAAGTGGAAGCGGAATTTGTATTAACGCCGATACCGGATGTGACGGTCGATGAAGGACAGAGTGTCACGTTGCGTGCCTCGGCGAGCAGTGCAAATACCATTGACTTCGCATCCGGTACAATCACTTCGTATGGCGGCGGACAGGACGTTAACGCAACGGTCTCTGTCGAAGACACAGGTAGCACACTACACCTGACGGGCAACGGTTGGAAGGATCTCGACTTCCCTTACACGGTAACAGAGAACACGATCCTGGAATTCGACTTTAAGGTGACAGAGACCGGTGAGATTCACGGTATCGGATTCGACACGGATGATGGGATCAGTCAGAATCGCACCTTCCAGTTGCACGGCACCCAGGATTGGGGCATCGGAAACTATACGGCCGATGAGGTGAAGGAAGGCGAGTGGATTCAGGTACGAATCCCTGTGGGCGAATTCTATACGGGCGATTTCGATAAGCTCTTTTTCGTCAATGACCATGACGGCGGCTTACGGAACGCAGAGACGTTCTTCTCTAACGTCCGGGTGTTCGAGTCCGACGCACTGCCGGACAATCTGACCTATTCCTGGACGCAGACGGGAGGCCCTGCGGTCACGCTGAACAACGACACTACGTCAGACCTGTCATTCGACACTCCGGACGTCGACACACAGACCACCCTGACATTCCAGGTCGAAGTCAGTGATGGTGACGTGACGAAGACTGACATCGTTGAGGTGACGGTGAACCCGCTACCGGAGCCGGAACTGCTGGCCTTTGCCGGTCCAAACCAATCGGTACAGGAAAACAGCCTTGTTACACTGAACGGAACGGCCAACCTCGGTGAAGCAGTCGCTTTTCAGGTTGACCAACTCTCATCATACGGTGGAAGCCAGGATATCGACCTCGATGTATCGGTCGAAGACAGCGGTACCACGTTGCATTTGACCGGCAATGGTTGGAAGGACATGAACTTCCCGTACACCGTTACAGAGAACACGGTTATCGAGTTTGATTTCAAGGTGACGGAGTCCGGAGAGATCCATGGGATCGGCTTCGATAACGACGACGCACTCAGCGAAAATCGAACATTCCAATTACATGGAACGCAGGATTGGGGAATCGGAAACTACGTTGCAGAGGATGTCGAGGTTGGGGAATGGACGCGGGTCCGAATCCCTGTTGGCGAATTCTATACGGGCGACTTTGATCGGCTGTTTTTCGTCAGTGACCACGATGGTGGAGGTCAGAATGCCGAGTCGTTTTTCGCTAACCTTCAGGTCTATGAAGGTGATCAGACGACAGAGAACCTGACGTATACCTGGACACAGACCGGTGGACCGACCGTCGCACTCAGCGACCCGAATGCCACACAACCGACATTCACAGCACCTGATGGTGTCACCAATTCGACGCTTACATTCCAGTTGGCCGTGACGGATGGCAAAACCACCGTGTTCGATACGGTTGAGATTCTCGTCGAGGCAACCGACGCAGCGCCGTCGGCATCTGCAAATGGTCCCGCTAACGCCTTGGTTGGCGAGATAGTTCATCTTGATGCTACGACCTCTACGGACCCGGAAGGACAGGGCCTCATCTTTAACTGGCGTCAGGTCTCAGGACCTGCTGTTGAAATGACAGGTGACGATGAGTCCATTGTCAATTTCGCCGCGCCAGATGTTGAAGACATGACCGAACTCGTCTTTGAAGTAGCCGTCAGTGATGGGAATTCAATTTCATACGACACCGTCACGGTCAGTGTAACACCAACGGGTCTGGTGGTAGAGAGCAGCGTCGTCGACGCCCCCGGAAGCACACCGACTCTTCCGGCTGCACCAAGTACGCCTTCAGAACCGAATACGGAACCGGACAACAATCCAAGCTTCGAGGAGAGCGTGTCGACTGACAACGACATCTTGGCGGACGACCGACAGCGATCAGAAGCGTTTGATGCGATCAACAACGGATTCGTCGAATCTCCTCGTGATCCAATTGCTGATGTTCCAGGCCAAACGAATCAGGGATCGACTCCGGATTCCAACCCGGGATCAGAGCCGCCAGTTTCGGTTCTCCGAGAATCCGATGATGAATTGGAACGAAATGGCACCAACGGATCGACTGCTCCGACCGATCCACGCGAACAGCACGAGAGCCGTGCAGACAGTGAGACGACACCGCGCGATGGTACCGGCGGCCTCTCGGATGGAAGATCACCAGACATCATCACTAACGATCACAATGATGTGAGAAGTGGTCGCAATCCTTCGAACGGAATCGAATCCAGCGCAGGCCCCGAGACTGCCACAGAGAATCTTGAAGAGTCACCCTGGAATGGAACAGAAGACCTTCAATTGATCGATCCTATGACAGGCGAACTCGATGTCATGATCGACAATGAACTGGAAGAGAATGCCCGCGCTTCCTTCCTGGATTCCCAGGCGCAATTGAATGAGCAGAAGCGGACTCTTCAATCGCAGTTTGACTTTGAAGACGAGATCGTTCTTCCGGATAGCAACGTTGCTTTTGGCGTACCCGGTGAAGAATTCACATGGGATGATCAATCCTCAACACTCGAACAGGTATTTGAGCAAGTAGTTGAAGGCTCAACCGTTCCCCTGGTACCACTGACGGATGGCAGCAACCCCGTGTCCAAGGACGACGAGGACGAAGAAAGTACCGAAGAGAACGCCATGCTTCGTCGCCGCGCCGTCGCCGAGAGTGCGAAGCAAGCGAGCCGTCCCGAGATTCAATCCGCCGGAGTCAGCCACGAGGACAATGGAACTCGAGATCAAGAAAATACGAAGCACAGCAGCGGAACGAACGGCTTCTTTGCCAACTTGTGGCTGGCCATCAGAGGAGTGACATTTGGCCCACGAAACAGCCAGCAGGAAAGGGACAGCAACTCGAATCGGTAGTGTTGCTTGCCAAGACGCGGCAGTGATCACACCCTTGCGATGGTCACGGCCGAGCGACTATTGCTTGGATTCAATACCTCGAGCCAGCTGACACCAATGGACAAGCTGCGACATGTTGGTGGTGATCGCTTCGTCGCCCTTCGAATCCTGAACCGCTGTTTCAACGGCGGCAGCAGCATCACTGATCGGCTCAAAGCCAAAACCGCCGGCTTCGGCTTTCAGTTGGCGTGTAGCCCGTTCCAATTGTTCGAGGTCATTTTGATTCATCGCCTCTTCAATCGACCGCAACTTGCCGGGCAATTCCTTGACGAAGTTATTGATAAACTCCTCCATCGAAGAGTCTTCGGCGAGTGAACTGAACAGCGGTTCTTCTCGCAGCGCTTCGAACAGGTTGCGAAAGTCATCGATCTTGTATGGCTTGGGTACGTACATGTCACAACCGGCTTCGAGACATGCCTGTCTGTCCTCCGGCCGGGTACGGCCTGTGGCCGCTGCAATCTTGCCCGTATAGCCGAGTTCGCGAAGTTTCCTGGTCGCCGTCAGCCCGTCCATCTCCGGCATCTCGATGTCGGTGATGATCAAGTCAAACATCTTGTCCTTGGCGATATCCATGGCCACCTGCCCATTGCAGGCGTATTCCACTTCGGCGTTCAGTCGCTCCAGATAAAGAGTGCCCAGCTTTGCCAGTGCTTCTTCGTCTTCAACGAACAACACACGTACCTTCACCGATTCCGGGCAGTAGATGCCGATGTCAATCGGTTCACGAAAGCTGACGAGGATCTCGTGAATCGCCCCATCCACATGGTTGCACGACATCACATGCCCTGCCACGTTTTCCCATGTCCCATGCTGACTGATCAGTTGCATCACGCAACCGGAGTGCGGGTGGATGAAACCACCGTGAATGAATGTAAGCGATCGACTGCTTAAGGAACGTGTCGGGACGGAATAGGCCGCGGATACGCCATCACCAGGCTGCTGCACGTAGACCGTACAAGACTTGAGACGATAGGGATAAGACTTGTCCGTACCCTGACTCCCCGATGGTGGTTCGGCCTCATCCAATCGACGGAGTAGCGCTTCGATCTGATCATCATCAAGTCGAATCGTCCGAATAACTTGTGCGCGCTTCTGGCCAGACATCGGGTTTCCACATGGATAGCACTACATTCGATCCCTCCCCATGCTTGGTTAGGGAAACTCCTTTGTTTATCGTCTGCAAAGTGCAACCTGTTCATGGAAAGACCATGAACTGGTCAGTAATTAGAATTCAAAAGTGCGAAATCGTTCAATCCGTCGTCCGGTAAATGCGCTTGACGTGATCGGTGGCATCCTCAGCTGCGGTTGCCATGTCGAAACAGTCGGGAGAAGTTTTGGATGGAGAGACCAGTGAACAGATTCCGTTGAAGCAAGACCTGAGTAATGAAACGAGGAGCGGCAGTGGGCGCCCAATACCGCGCGCTTACAGCTAAGCACTTTGGTACAAATACCAGTCACACGCCGGATCACCCTGCTCCGCAATCACCTGCTGGATATAGTCGAGGTCCTCGGCCGACAGGTACTCGGTATACCCACCGACCTTGCCTTTACGAACTTTGAAGGATTCCTTGTCGGCGGGATCGCCCGGTCGCATCATCTTCTTGGTGAACTGCCCTTTCTGTTCCATCTGACGCATGTTGTCGAAGGAAGCAAAATCCACGGCACGCTGTACGGATTCGACCGATGATCGCTGAAACTGCAGGAACTGAACCACGCCCGTCAGCCCTTGCACAGGATCCGAGCGCAGGGACTCGTAGCGGATCATCTCGAACTGCGCTAGCGAGGCACGCTTCTGAAACCACATGGTATAGAACTTGACGATCTTCTGTGCACCGTAGCGTTTATCGCGCAAGAACGAACTCATGTCGCCCTCGTACACTTTTTCCCGCTTGTGCTGTTGGAAATAGAACGACACCAGCGTGTCACGGATGTCACGAATCAAGAACAGAATCCGTTTACCTTCGAACACGCGCGGTGGAATGTCCATCAAATCAAACGGACCATCGTCGAGCAGGTGATACGGACCCCCATGTGAAAAAATGCAGGGTCCGACGCCCGCCCCGCGTGTCGCCTTATAGGTCGAGAGCATCTTGTCTTCCGCGACCCCGTAGTCTTCCACGAGTATGCGGCCGATCATCACGCGAAGCCAGGTACGCCCCGTTTTAGGAAAAGAGACGATGAAACTCTCCGTCCGCTGATTCTTAATATGCTGCCTGAAGGCCTTGATCATTCCCATCGTCTTGCCGCCGCTTGAAGATTCATTTGGCCGCATCTCGCTTTTGAAAACGCGCGGCCTTTCGCTTAGTTGATTTCTGGCGTCGCGATGCTGTTTCTGACAACTAAATCACAGGCAGTAGCGCCAATTTCACAGATCAAGTAACAGCTCTCGGTTCGCACGATGCGATTCGACATGACTTACTCGAATCGCAATGGTCCAGTCTACGTTCTCCGTCTCCCATTTCAATGCTTCGGACACTTGCTATACTCATTCCTGGTGGTGTTCTGGAGATGATCGACCTGGTCAATCCAGGATACCCACATCGCCCGAAACATCTGTCAGAACCTCAGACTTGGAAGGAGCCAACGTATGAACCTCATTCGCCGCCCGCAAGTGTATCTCGTTGGAAGACCTTCCCTCGAGCAGTCACAAATTGATCAGTTCCTGGCGGACCATGAAGTCTCTGAGTGGACCACCGATGCCCCTTCCCCGTCCGAGACCTTGCCTGAGCTGGCCGGGCGGCTCTGCTACATGAGTTTCAAGAAACCGCGTCCCGGCGGTAACAGCGCCTACTTGGGTCATATCAAGGAAGTCGGCCACGGCAGCGTCTTCGAGCACAGCATCTGGAATTTCATCATCACGGGCGTATCGCGATCGTTTACGCACGAACTGGTGCGGCATCGCGCGGGTTTTGGATATTCGCAGCTTTCCCAGCGCTACGTCGATGAATCCGTCGCGGATTTCGTTGAGCCGGACTGCAT
>JBMYUM010000164.1:0-8975 GCA_049605375.1 Phycisphaerae bacterium
CCATGCCGTAGATCGCGCTGAGCTGCACCGTTCCTGTGAGCTTGCGAACCATGGTGAGGAATGCGGCGCTTGTCTTGCTATTCCAGATCATCTCCGTCCTAGCGTGGACGCTTTTGCCAGCCGTTTCGCACAGCTTACCAACGGTTGGGAGCAGGTTGATGCGCTCCTGGAACATCTTCGTACACACTATGAGCACCATCGAGACGACATGGTGCCAGGTACTTGCGAAGACCCGGTTCATTACTTCCTTCACCATTCACGCGGAGGACCGGCTTATCAGTTTGTGACGACAGCGGCGCTGGCTCTTCGAAGCCTGGGCTATCCCACGCG
The DNA here is from genome assembly GCA_049605375.1 of Phycisphaerae bacterium. GTDB lineage: Bacteria > Planctomycetota > Phycisphaerae > UBA1845 > UBA1845 > JADFOB01. Next base: position 331 of record JBMYUM010000164.1, read on the forward strand.
TGTTGTGTCAGGATTTTATGTAGGAGAAGAGAAGTTTATCGCTCGAACGGGGCACACACCCGTGCATCTCGACGATGCTCACTTGTGGATTGAAGTTCGTACTGACACTGGTCGTTGGATAACGCTTGACCCCACTCCCGGTTATGAGATGGAATGGTACAGTGCTTCGCTCTACGATCGCTTGAAGACGTTAGGGGTTGCAATCATGTATCCCTTCAAGACGTACCCTGTGTGGTCTTCTGCTGCATTGGTTGTCGCCGTGTTCCTGTTTGTGCGTCGGCTTTGGATACGCGAGCGTCTCTGTACACTCTGGTGCATGTGGTGGCCTTCCCGTTATGTGAATCGACGACTCGTCTTGACGCTGCACACACTTGATCTACGAAGCCGCCTTTGCGGAAGCGGTCGGCCACCTGAGGCGACTCCGTTAGCTTGGTATGGACGTGTCGACGACGGCGATTGCTACGATTTCCTGCAATGCCTTTACCGCGCATTGTACGGACAAATGGAATCAGAGGCTGATGAGATTACCCATGCATGTCGTGCTGCCTTGCGGTCGACTGGAACAACTAAACTGCGAACGCGATTGAATAAATCATGACTAGATCTATTGAGGTTCCCACAGCGGAAGAGTGGACGGCGTTGAATGGTGATTCGATCGGTTTGTTCGGCCGTCAGATTCGGACGCTTCGCGAACGGCTGAATGGCGCGCTCAAGGGCAAGAAGGAAGTCGTTGAACATGTGCTTACAGGCCTTTTGGCCCGCGGTCATATTTTACTTGAGGATTTGCCCGGCCTTGGCAAGACGACACTTGCGCGAGCACTTGCGAACTCCATTGGTGGTCGCTTCGCAAGGCTTCAGTGTACGCCAGACCTGCTTCCGAATGACATCACCGGATTCAACCTGTTTAATCAGAAGAATCGTGAGTTCGAATTTATGCCCGGGCCAGTATTTTCTGATGTTTTGCTGGCGGATGAAATTAATCGCGCAACGCCGCGAGCCCAGAGTGCGTTGCTTGAGGCTATGGCCGAGCGTCAAGTGACGGTCGACAATGAGCGGCATGAACTCAGTCGCCAGTTTTTTGTCATAGCGACACAAAATCCCATTGAGCATCACGGGACATACCCGTTGCCTGAGGCTCAACTCGATCGTTTTGCGTTGAAGCTCAAGATTGGATACCCCGGTCCGGATGATGAGCAGCGCATGCTTGCCTCAGCAGTCCATGACGAAGGTCAGTCGCCACATCATAACGAGCAGGATGAGCCGATATTGAAGTCCGGTGAACTTGAGCAATTGCAGCGTGTTGTTGCCCGGTTGCCAATTACCTCGGGCCTGCAACGCTATCTGATCGATCTGGCGTCTGTGACACGATCGGAATCGCAGTTTGAACATGGCCTGAGCCCTCGTGCCGTGCTGATTTGGCAACGGTTGTCTCAGGCTCGTGCCTTTCTGGACGAACGAGCATTTGTTGTTCCCGATGACATTCAGGCGGTTGCCAGACCATTGCTGAGTCTGCATATGAGTGGACCGCAAGATGCATCAGAAGATCTTGCAGACTTCGTTCTTGGTCGAGTCTCCGTTCCAGTAGATGCTACGCTCCGTCCATAAAGACATGCAGTGCGGTCATGATCTGTTAGAGAACGAGTCTCACGGTAGATGTTATGAGGTTGCTCCACTACTACATTCAAGAAATTGTGATCGTGTTTCTCGCGACAGGTGCTTTGCTGATCGTGAGCTGCAGCGACGATGTGCAAAGTGAACCGTTGGTGTCTTCAGATCGGGTCGGGGCGAAGGTTTCGAGCCATGAACAGGATCATCACCATGATCACAAAGACGATCACATGCACCATCATGATGACCACCATGGACACGATCACCACCATGGACATGATCATGAAGACGGGCACGGTCATCACCATCATTCGGAGGTTGTCGCAGATGCTTCCCGATTCGGTGGTGTCATGGTACGAATCGGCGATGCCTATGCGGAAGTTGTGGTTCACCCGTCACGGCTTGTTTCCGTGTATGTCTGGTCGAAAACGGCAGATGACGCATCCGCGTCCACGCGTATTGGCTACAACACGCTACAGGTTGTAACGGCCTGGACGGCGGACACACGCGTGATTCGATCGACAATCTGGGATCTTCAACTCGTGGATGATGAGATTGTGGATCAACTACACACCCGACAATACGTGGGTGAGCTGCCCAGCAAGTTCCACAAGGGAGGCGAAATTCTGTTCATTGCTCCCATTGTCTGGATTGACGATTCACGTCAGCTGTTCGATTTGATCATCGAAATTCCTGCGAGTCTTGATCAGCTGGAAGAACATGAACGTGATGCAGAGGTAACGCCCGAAACCGGCGAGATGTCCAACTAGGTACCAAGACGATGCATATCTGTGCTTCAGGGGGCATATAGCAATGAATGAACTCATGCTTGCGACGACGGAAGGCTATTCTGGCTTCTGGAGCGATCCACAGCTCATGTTGTGGAGCGGCGTTTTTCGAATGTCGCAGGCTGTGATCGCCGCTGCGCCGTTCCTGTTGACGGGTATGCTTGTGACCGGCGTTCTCCGTGGCATGATTGGTGAGGCGACTGTTCGACGATTGTTTGGTGTGGGACACTGGAGCGGTCCGATTCGTGGATGGTTCCTTGGTATTCTGCTCCCCCTTTGTTCACTTGGGGCATTGCCTGTTGCTCGTGAACTGCGGCGTGCCGGTGTACCGAGCGCGACTGTACTCAGTTTTGTGCTTGTTGCACCCGTCTTGAATCCAATCTCAATTCTATACGGCATTAGCCATATTACCTTGATAACACTGCTCTATTTCCTCATTGGTACCATGATCGTCTCATTGGGGATTGGGTTTATTTGGGATAATCTGGTGTCAAAGCGGCTCGATGTCGTCTCTGAGACACCCGAGTCGTTGCCCAGTTCGGCGTTCAAGCGTGTGGCGATTACTGGTGTTTCATCGACCCGTGGCGTGTTGAGTTCGCTACCCGACGTCGCCATGGCAGTCCTCGCCGTGGGGCTACTTGGTGCATTCTTGCCGTACGGTACGCTGCAAGCTTCATTGACCCGCGATAATGCACTCGCCACTGTCATCATGGGCGGTGTGGCGATACCTGCTTACGTGACGCCATTCGAAGTCATGGTGCAATACGGTCTGATTGTCCGGGATGGTTATTCGCTCGGTGCCGGCTTCGCGTTGATTGTTCTCGGAGCAGGTGCAAATGTAGGCGTGGCTAACTGGATTCGTCGAGAATATCGATACAAGGCTCTGGCTGTTTTCCTGCTTCTTCTTCTTGGTACGACTTTGTTTCTGGGCCTAACAGCTGACCGTGTTGTTTATTATGGAAAGGTTGCTGTAGGGCATACACACGCGTTTGACAGTTACACGCGCCTGTCGAGCATCTACCCAGATCCAACCTACGTTGCGTGGTACTTGAATGCGATTGGGGAAAAACTCACCGTACCACAGGCCGTTGGTATCAGCACTCTCGGCCTCATGCTGTTCGGAGCGATAGCGTTGCGCTTGTTGGGCGATCGGGCATCGATTTCGAATCTGATGAAACAGAGTGAGCGAGAAGAGCCCGTCACCGGAAGCGTCTTGCAGCGACCAGTGTCCATGGGCGTCGTCATCGCTGTTGGGTCTCTCGGGTTGATGTCCACTATCGGTATTGCAATCTTCATTATTCACCCGCCGAAGGATCAGCTGATTGGCGAGGCGAACGTTGTGAGCTACGCGCTCTATGACGCTGTTCGTGACAATGATCATGACGAGATTAACCGTCGAATACAGGAATGGGACATGCGTGTTCGCAAAGTTCCGATTGCCATGTTTATTCGTGGAGAACAGCTCCCTGAGGAAGCGCTCGAGGCTATTCAAGATGTGATCCACTTACTGGAGAGCTTGCGACGGTACAACGAACACGGTGAGAGCGAAAAAGCTGCGACGTTGTATCGATTCCTGGAGCAGCGTTACTACGCCTGTCGGCAGCTTGTGAAGACGTGATTCGGTGCATCTCGGCTTAGTCGAAAAAACGCCGCGCACGAGAGTCATGTCACCCGTGTACGGGCGTCTGCTTGTTACTTGCAACACGTCGACAAAAGATTCTGGCTATGCAAGACCAGATCGCCGCAACATGGCGATTGGTGCCTCGTACTTCTTGTCTTTAGTACGTCAGCTTTTCAGGTCATCCTTGATCGACGCGATCTGCCGGTCGATCCGTTCTCGAAGCTCACCTTCGGCCTTTTTCCGCGCGGAGCGCAGTGTCTTGATGGCCTTCTTCTGATCGCCGATTTCCAGGAGCGAACGCACACGATTGAGGTACAGGTCGACATCGTCCGGGCGCTGTTTGATTTGCCATGCCAACAGTCGGGCGCGCTCTTTATGCAGCGAACGCAGATCGAGAATCCAAGCGACGAAGTAGGCAACCTTGTACATGTCGAGTTGGCGGTGCTCTCGTCGGTACTGGCCGAACGTCCTCATGCCAGCGGTGACGCCGCCCTCCACAAATGCCTTTACGGTGTCGCGTTTGGCCAGGCATTCGGGTGAGTCCCAACTATGGTATCCGAGCCACGCGATGACGGCCGCATTGTCCGGGAAGAATCGTTCAGACAAGTCCCCGGCGAGCGCCATTCCGTAGTAGCTGTTGGTAAAGTAGACGAATGCTCGCGATGACTCCCGGGAACCCTGTGTGAAACACTTGGTTGCTCCATCGTCTCCCCAGTGGAAGAATGTCTTGTGTTTGAGGTCGAGTCCCCAACCGAGGCCCCAGCCAATGGTACCGTTTCCTTTGTCAGACGTAATTTGGGGTTTCAGCATATCATCCATCATGGCAGGGCTGAGACCGGTTCCGCGCAACATGGCCTGCAAGAATCGCCCGTAGTCGTCCGCAGTGGTCAGCAGGCTTGCAGCTGCATTGGCCGGTCGTCTTGGTTCGCGTTGTTTATGAAGAGGTTCGCCCAGCATCAGGTGCCGCGTTGCAAGCCGATCAGCATACTCAGCACGATACACGACCGAGCTGTTTCGCATACCCAGTGGTTTGAAGACTTCGCGTTGCATGAGCTTTTCCAGCGGAGCTGATTCTATGTGCTCTATCGCGCGTTGAATCAATCGATAGCCCGCTGGGTAGTATTCAAACCGTTTGCCGGGTTCGTCGACGAATCGCAGCATTCGGTCGTCAGGACCATCCAGGCCGGTGGAGTGCGATAGCGCCATTCTCACCGTAACCTGTTTGCTTCGTGGATCGTCTTTAGGCAATGGCAGTGAGGGCAGAAGATCAATAAGTGCATCGTCGAGCCCGAGCCGTCCACGATCGGCAAGCCGCAAGACCAGATAAGCGAAGGCGGGTTTGGTCAGAGAGGCCGCCTCGAACATTGTCTGCTGCGAGACACATGCTGATGGATAGGTTGCATAACCGTAAACGCTGACATCAATGGCATCGGGACTAACTTCTGCCGTTGCAAGTCCACGAACATCAGCGCGGGTCATGAACTCAGGCGAGGCACAGTCTGGACTCTCTGCAAGTGTTGGTACCGTGCCAATACCCAAACCGAGCAGGCAGACCGGTACCACAAATCGTGATTGGTGTGTCACAACTTAACCTTTCGATAAGCAATAATTGTCGAATAGTGATGGATGAAGAAAAATGAGGAACGAGCCGAAAGAGGATCTCGCCGGTTGCGAGATCCTTGTATCGACCGTCATATCAACTCGTTGGATGCATGTTCTTTCTTCGAGGGAGTAGTACTACGATTCACGCTTGCTACGGAGCCGTGTGAGCACGTCTTCTGCTTTGCGGCGCACGTCTGGTGCGGGATCATCGCTTGCGACGTCGGTCAGTCGTTCGACGACAGTCTCACCACCGAACTTGCCGAGCGCACCGATCGCACGAAGACGTACTTTCTCCGAGTCGTCGTCCAACGCACGCAGCAACAGATCAACCGCGCTGGATTCCCGCATGCGTCCCAAGGCCTGAGCCGCTTCTGCTCGAGCTTCAGCCGTGGCTGTGGCGTCAAGCAAAATGTTCTTGACGACTTCGACGGCCCTGGAACCGCCTCGCAATCCGAGACCGCGTACCGCCCATTCCTGGGTGTCGGGAAGCCCGTTGTAAACGATGTCGATCAGCGCATCCAACGCGGCTTCGTCGTCGATCTTCCGTAATGACCGAGTCGCCCATTCGCGAACTTCCTCATCCGTGTCGGATGTCGAACGCACCAACGCGTCAATGGTCTTGGGATCACGTAACTGCCCCAATGCCCTGGCAGACCACTCGCGAACTTCTGGTTCGGCGTCAGCTAAAGACTGAATCAAAGCATCGGCGATGCGTGGGTCATCGTATGACATTAACGTTCGGACGGCCTGTTCACGGACCTCCGCATCGTCGTCGCGAAGGGCATCGACCAATGAGTCGACAGCGAGTTCGTCCCGAACGTTACGCAACGCTCGTATCGCCCATTCGCGCACTTCAGGGTCCGAATCGAATGTCGCGTTGTCCAGTGCTTCTCCGGCTGCGGGGTCACCCAAACTTGCCAGTGCTCTGGCGGCCCATTCACGTACTTCCGTTTCAGGATCCTGCAGAAGCTCCGTCAGTGGACCAACGGCTCGGCGATCATTGTACGTCATCAGTGTACGCGTAGCCCATTCTCTGACGTTGCTCTCGTTGTCTTGCAGGGCATCGATCAGACGCTCAATAGCGCGGTCATCGATGATGTTATTCAAGGATCGAATCGCCCATTCGCGTACGGATGAGTTGGGGTCTTCAAGAAGCGTTAGCAGGGTGTCGGCGCCGGCAGGATCGCCAGCGGACCCTAACGATCGAGCGACCCACTCGCGGGTGGACGAGTACGAATCGTCGGCGAAGGTCGTCAGGGCTAGGACGACATCACGTCCAGCGAATCGCCCCAATGCGCGAACAGCCTTTGTTCGGACTTCGCCGCTGTCGTCGTCGGCGAGTGCAGCAAGAAATGGTACGGCTTCGGGATTGCCAAGCTCTCCGAGAGCGCCGGCGGCACCACCTCGAACGAGGGCATTGCTGTCTTCAAGCTGTTCTGTCAGGAGGTCGAAGACGCGAGTGCTCCGCGTTTTTTCGAGTTGCCACACCGCCGCATACCGATCTCGCGGGTTTTCGGATTCCAATTCCATTGCAAGCTGATCAACGACGCCGTCCACGACGGGATCTTCAGAATCTCGCATGGCAAGACCTCGTTCGGCTAACTCGCGCAAGCCACGATCCTCTGCACGCAGTCCCTGCAGGAATTCCTCAACCGTCCAATCTGTGGTGCGAGGGCTCTCCTGTACGTTGGTGGATGCTTGCGTCTCTTTGGTTTTTGCCATGGCCGGTCGACTGAAGGAGATACCCGCGATGGGTGTCAGGACAACCAATGAAACCAATGCAACAGCAGCCATCTCGCTCCTCGAGATGTGCCGTCGGCTGCGTTCCCGATCCAGGATGGACAGCAATCGTCCCTCCAGTTCCGAAGAGCGTGCCATGGCGGCGATGGGGGTCCATTTGTCATGCCCGGCGACGCTTGCGGCCACTTTGAGTACTTGCGATGCGTAGTCTGCCGGGTCAGCACCGCTCGAAATGACGGTGTCATCAGCCGCGCGTTCCCGTTCGAACTTCATGTGCCGGTGGGCGAGCCAGGTCAACGGATTAAACCAATACAAGATGCATACCAGGTTTCCGAGCAGCGTGGTATGAAGATCCGCTCGTGCTACGTGTGCCAATTCGTGCGTTAGCACTGCCGTTTTGTGTGCTTTTGACAAGTGAACTGCCTCCTTAGGTAAGATGACTGCAGGCTTCCATAGTCCGACAAGCATCGGAACGGACGCATTGTCGGCAAGGTAGAGGTCGACATGGCGCGTGATGGCGTTGTTTACGAGTGCGCACTTCATAGCGTTGTCCCAATCGGCCCCTGAGGCAGGCCGTGCTGAACGCTTCAAACGCATGATGCACACCGAGCCGAAGGCGAGGCGTACAGTCAGCAGCGCTACACCGACAAGCCAGATAACCAATGCGATGGTCGACCATGGGATTGGGGTTATCGATGCACGCACTTTGGTTGCGGGCCGTAACGGAGAACTCGCCTGTTCCGTATGGACTAGAGATTCTCTTGGAGGGTCTGAATCAACCGCGGTACGTGTATTTTCTACCTGCGGAGCTAGCGCCGGATGTTGCGATTCGCTTTGCCCGAGATCGTTAGCCGTGGAAACGGCAGGGCTGATTGCTGGCAGTAAGTGCCAACGCGGTGTCGCTGATTCGGCGACTGGAAGTAGCAGGGCTGTTGCAAATGCCACCACCCAAACGGCATGGCGCGTCGTCGCCGGGCTACGTCGGAAGCATTGCAGTGCAGCCCACGCAACGCCCAAGAGTAAAGAGACTTTTAAGGTCACCAGAAGAGAAAGAAGGACAAGACGATCGAGACCTTCCAACCCTTGGATTGCGTTGATGATTGTACTCATGATTCTTTTTCCTCACGGCGAGCCTTTTCAATCAGATTCTGTAGTCGATCGAGTTCGTCCTGACTCAGATCCGTTGAGGGGTCCGTCAAATGGGCTGCCAGTGCGTCGCTGACCGAGTGGTCAAAGAACACGCCCAGTACATTGTTCAGTGCTTGTCGGGCGGCGCGGGCCCGCGA
>JBMYUM010000165.1:0-8906 GCA_049605375.1 Phycisphaerae bacterium
TAGCATAGATTTAAGGGTGCATTGTCAGGTCGAATTGGCTGGGAAACAGGTACAGGTCAGGGTACGGAAATCACGGAACGTCATGATTCGCAACAAGAATCATCAGGAGGACGGTCATCATCGCGAAGGCGATGGTCGCGGAACGAGTGTCGAAGACAGGCCGCACGAATCCGTTGGGGTTTCCGCGTCAACGGAACGGCAGGCTCCACGAGGTTCAGCGCCAGATGGACGAGTGGAACTGGAAGAGACTCGAAACCGTAACTCACTCCCCACATGGAAGGCCGTTTCCTTCTGGCTCGTCCACCGATTCCTTACCCTTGTGCTTCTGGTCACGGGCCTTCGAGGTCTCTACCTATTCTCGGTTGGGTTCGGGACGCTGGAGTGGTCCATTAATTACAAACGGCGGCGCAAGTATCGTCGGGCGCTGAACCGCCTCCTGCCGGGACAGCACACACGATCGGAACAGCGACGCATCACGTTGAAGCATTTCCAGCAGGCGCGGTGCGACAAGGTCTTCTACCTCATCCTTGATCAACTCTCTCGCGAACAGGCTGCCAGCCTTCTAACCATTGACCAGAAAGAGCTTCTTCATGACTGCATCGATCGTGAGCGCGGGGTCTACATTGCTTTTTCGCATCACGGCTCGATCCATGTGATTGCCGCTCTCATGTCGATGGCCGGTTACAAGACAGCCGGTGTCCGCGATAAGAACGAAGGTCCGATCCGCGTTTATGTGCAGCGGCGTCTCGATCGACGGCATGGCGAGTTTCAACGTACACGATTCATGTTTAACGACGCGTTCCCCCGTGAAATCTATCGGTGTTTTGAAGAGGGGTATATGCTGGCGAGTGCGATGGACGCATCGCGTAAGCGAAATCCGAACCAGAAATCTGAATCGGTACAGATGTTTGGCGAAGAGCGCGAACTGCTGACCGGCCCTCTGCACGTTGCGTTTCGTTGCAAGTCTCCCATGCTGCAGGCGTTTGCGATCGCGGAACCTAACTTTCGCTATCGTCTTCACATCACGGGCATGTTGATCGACCCGGACAAAGTGACCGACCGTGGCGTCGCCATTTCTGAAGCGATTGAAGTGTATGCCCGTACGCTTGAACAACTTGTCCGTGAGCAGCCTGCCTTGATCACACGACCATGATGCATCCCCGCGGGTTGTATCGGGTGCCCTCGATGCTACGATGAATTGATGCAAGCGTACGAAGAACTCAAAGTCGACATAGCCGATGGGTACCAGGCTTACGCACGATTCTGGACACACCAGGGTGACATGCGGGGCTCCGTCCTGTACCAGCACGGGATTCAATCTCATTGCGGATGGTACGAGACGTCAGCACGACGTCTTGCGGAGGCCGGTTACGATGTGTTGCAGATTGACCGCCGGGGAAGCGGTTTAAATACGCGCGATCGTGGCCACGCGGAATCAGCCGATCAACTTCTCGAGGATGCGCGACTTGCGCAGGCCCATCTCCTTGATCGAACAAATTGTGCGGCTTGTCACCTTGTCGGTGTCAGCTGGGGTGGAAAGCTCGTGGCCGGCAGTTATGCAGCCAATCCGCATCGAACGTTGAGTCTCTCGCTGGTCACCCCCGGGCTGTTCCCGAAGGTTGGCGTATCGGGGCAGACGATGGCCAAGATCGGCATGGCGATGCTTTATGAACGCAAGCAGCTGTTTGACATTCCTCTGAACGACCCCGACTTATTTACGACAGTTCCGAAATGGCAGCAGTTCTTTCGGGAAGACAAACCGACGCTGCGCCAATGCACCGCCGGCTTTTACCTGGCATCACGACGGATGGACAAGATCATTCAGGGCTTGGGCGATCGGCCTGCGGTGCCGGTCCATCTTCTTCTGGCCGGCGATGAGCGGATTGTCGACAACGGGAAGACGGAAGCGTTCGTTGATCGGTTGTGCTGGCCCGGTACGAAGATCACGATGTATGAAACGGCGCGACATTCGCTGGAATTCGAAGATGATCCGGAGATCTACTTCCGCGACCTCGTTTCCTTCATCACCGATGTTGATGACCGGCGCGCCACCCGCTGAGCGGCGCGCCGTAACGTTCACCGGCGTCTACGACGCCATGTTTTCCATCAGTTGCTGCACCACAGCCGGATCGGCCAAGGTTGATGTATCACCAATCTTGTCCGTCTCACCTTCTGCGATCTTTCGCAAAATACGGCGCATGATCTTGCCGGATCGGGTCTTGGGAAGTCCCGGCGCCCAGTGCACAACATCAGGCGCCGCGATCGGCCCAATCTCTTTGCGAACGTGCTTGACCAACTCGCCTTTGAGTGATTCTTCGTACTCATGACCGGCGGTGAGTGTCACATACGCATAGATGCCCTGCCCCTTGATCTCGTGCGGGTACCCCACGACGGCGGCCTCTGCCACAGCCGGATGTGAAACGAGCGCACTTTCCACCTCGGCCGTTCCCATTCGGTGTCCGGAAACATTGATCACGTCGTCAACGCGACCGGTGATCCAGTAGTAACCGTCTTCATCGCGGCGGCAGCCGTCGCCCGTGAAATACATCCCGGGATACGTTGAGAAGTAGGTCTCTTTGAATCGTTTGTGATCGCCATAGACGGTGCGCATCATACCCGGCCAGGGTTCGGCGATGCAGAGAATACCCTCGCCCGGGCCATCGATCGGCTTGCCATCCGGTTCCAGCAACGCGAGGTTCACACCAAAGAACGGCAGTGTTGCGGATCCAGGCTTGGCGGGCGTGGCACCCGGCAGCGGCGTAATCATGTGCCCTCCGGTTTCGGTCTGCCACCACGTATCGACAATCGGGCAGTTCTCATTGCCCACAACACGGTGATACCAGAGCCAGGCTTCCGGATTGATGGGTTCACCCACGGTGCCAAGAATTCTCAGGCTGGATCGATCGCGTTTGGTGACGTGTTCGTCCCCTTCGCGCATCAGGGCACGGATCGCCGTTGGAGCCGTGTAGATCTGGTTGACTTTGTATTTGTCGACAACATCCCAGAATCGGCCGGCATCGGGGTAGGTTGGAACACCTTCGAACATCACGCTCGTCGCGCCGGCACACAGGGGCCCGTACGCGATATAGGAGTGCCCGGTCACCCATCCAATGTCAGCGGTGCACCAGTAGATGTCGCCTTCCTGATAATCAAATGTGTACCGGAACGTGGTGGTGGCCCACACCATGTACCCCCCGGTCGTGTGGAGTACGCCCTTGGGTTTCCCGGTCGAACCGGACGTGTACAGAATAAAGAGTGGATCTTCGGCATTCATCCACTCCGGCTCGCATTCGGTGGAAGCGTTGCTCATGGCTTCGTGCCACCACACGTCACGCCCTTCCGTCATGGCGACTTCACTGTCCGCGGGCCAACGTCGGAACACAAAGCAGGATCGAACATTCACGCCGCGTTGTGCCGCGATGGTCATTGCATCATCAGCGATCGACTTCAGTGCGAGCTTCTTCGCACCTCGGTAACCACCGTCACTGGTCACGAGTATTTCACATTCACAGTCGACGATTCGATCGGCGAGCGAGTCTGCACTGAAGCCACCAAAGACAATTGAGTGGATGGCACCGATGCGGGCACACCCCAGCATGGCAACAACGAGTTCGGTTACCATGGGCATATAGATGGAGACACGGTCACCGCGCTTGACGCCATGACTCTTCAGTACGTTGGCAAATCGGCAGACGTCGGCATGAAGCTCGCGGTAGGTTACTTTTCTATCGTCGCCGGGTTCATTCCCTTCCCACAGGAGTGCAACTTGATCACCGCGGGCTTCTAGGTGTCTATCCAGTGCATTGAACGTGATGTTGGTCTGTCCATCCTCAAACCACTTGATGAAGACATCACCCTTGAAATCGTAATCGCGAATTTTGGTGAACGGCTTGTTCCAGTGAAACTCGCGTGCCAGGTCACCCCAGAAGCCGTCCGGGTCTTTGATGGAGCGGTCGTACATCTCCTGATACTGCGCCATCGATGCGATATGGGCGTTGGCGGCCAGGGTTGCCGGTGGATGGAATACCTTGACATCTGCACTGGATTCTTGATTGGTTGGCATGAGGCACCTCCTTCCGGTTGCGACGTTCGAGGACGCGCAACGATGACGTGAACACGCCGACGCGCCGCCTGAAATTTACGCTGATTCAGACCGTTCTCCCGCGTTGACACGCCCATCCATGGCAACTGGAGAGACGCGCGGGATTGCTACGCGTCGCAACATGAACGTCATTCAGTATACCGGTTTGCCGCCGCCCGTCAGGCTGTCGGATGAGACAAAAACGCAGATAGAGCGTCGGCCGTCAGGCGTGTTCCCCCCTGCTGGGCGAGCACCGCATCACGTGCCGTCACTCCAGCCTCTCGGACTTTTTGCAGGTCGTCGCACTGTCGCCGCACGGCTTGAATCAGTGTTGTCGCATCGTCCACGACTTCGACCACGCCTGCTTCCTTCAGGATTCGGATGGGCTCTCGGAAATTCGACGTGTGAGGGCCGACGATCATCGATCGTCCCAATCCCGCGACTTCCATCGGATCAGAGCCTCCCGCAGGAACCAGACTGCGTCCGACGAAGACCACGTCAGCCAAGGCATAGAACGCACGGAGTTCGCCCATTGTGTCGCCCAGGATCACGGGCTCCTCGCCGCCACGATGGGTCGTCGCCTGCTCCGGCGATGCTGCTTCGCTTCGGCGGATCAGAGCGTAGCCGGCTTCTGTGATCGAACGTGCCACCTGATCAAACGTCTCCGGGCGGCGTGGCACAAGGATCAGGCGTGGACGCGGCCCCCAGCCTGCTTCCCATTGTCGGTAGGCATCAAGAATCAGTGCGTCTTCACCGACGCCGGTGCTTCCGCAAACCCATACCGGCGCTTGCGATTCCATCAGGCCGAGTGCACGAGCCATGTCTTCCCTGCCGGGCACGTCATCGCTGACTTGTGCGGAATCCCATTTGAGCGATGGTATGGTGCGCACTTGATCGGCATTGGCACCAAGTCGGATGAATCGTTGGGCCATCGCCTCATCCTGGGCTCCGACCCAGGACAATCTTGCGAATACGCCACGCAGCAGCGGCGCGATCATGGCGTAGCGCCCACCGCTTCGTTCGGTCATTCTGCCGTTCACAACGGCGACTGGGATGCCCCTGGCGTGGCACGCGTGAATCAGATTGAACCAGAGTTCCTGTTCCACAAGGACTAGCAGGCTTGGTCGGCTCCGATTCAATACACGACTTACGACGAAGCTGAAGTCCAGCGGGCTGCGAATGACATTCTCCTCGCCATAGAACTGGACGGCCCGGCGGTATCCGGTGTCCGTCGTAGTGGAAATCAGGACATCCAACGATGGATGTCGCTCGCGCATCATTTCAACAAGTCGCGGAGTCGCATTGACTTCGCCAAGCGAGACGGCATGGATCATGATTCTCTGCACGTCCGAACGCCGCTCCGGCACAAACCCGAAGCGATGACGCCAACCGGACCTGTTTTTCCCGCGGACAAACGCGTTGTAGAGTGCGATCGGCAGGTAGCCTATGCCGGCTAGAAGGTAGAGCAGGTCCGCGAGATATTGCATGCCGAGCATGCTAGTCATGGCTCGAATGCTCATCAAGCAACCAGATGATCGATTGCTGCCATTGCCGTCCCTTCTTTTCGTGGTATTCTCACCGCGCCATGACAGCATCATCCCATCCGGGCCACAATCAGGAGCTAGCCTACGCAACCGGCGACATCGCGGGCATCGGTGGGCGTATGAAACTACGTGACGAGGACTTCATCGTGGAAGAGGTGCCGCTGTACGATGCCAGCGGCAAGGGCACGCACGTCTATTTCACGATCGAGAAGCAGGGCCTCACCACCCCAGCCGCGATTCGCTCGCTCGCCAAGGCCCTGAATCGGCAACGGCACGAGTTCGGCTATGCCGGCTTGAAAGACGCGCACGGGATAACGAGGCAGCGTTTAAGCCTGGAACACGTGGAGCCGCAGAAAATCACCTCGCTTTCGATCCCGCGCGTGCGTATCAAGAACGTCGAGAAGCACACCAACAAGATCAAGCTCGGTCACCTGCAAGGCAATCGTTTCCATCTTCGTATTCGCGACGTCGGGCCCGATGCCGAGCGTACCGCCGGCGAGGTCCTGACGCATTTGCAAACGCACGGCGTGCCCAACTACTTCGGCCCGCAGCGCTTTGGTGTCCGCAACGACAATGTTGACGTCGGCCTGGCGGTTCTCCGCGAGGAGTTTGACGTGGCTTTATCGTTCATACTCGGGCGTCCACACAGCGACGAACGCCCCGACATACAACGAGCCCGCAAACACTTTGACGATGGTCAACATGAGGCAGGAATCGCAGCCTGGCCCAATCGGATGTCATCGCAGCAGAAGATTCATCAGGTCTATTTTGAGACTGGTGGAAACGCTCGCAAAGCGTGGCGTGCGGTGGATCAGAATCTACGACGTCTGTTTCTTTCCGCCGTTCAGAGTCAGATCTTCAACGAAGTTCTTGCCAGTCGCATCAGCGAATACCATTCACTGCAAACGGGCGACGTCGCCTGGAAGCATGCCAACGGTTCATGCTTTCTCGTCGAAGATCAGTCGCAGGAAATGCCACGTTGCGAAGCATTCGAGATCTCAGCGACGGGGCCACTTCCGGGCCGCAAAATGAAGGACGCTGCGGGTGAAATTCGCGAAACGGAATTGAGCTGCATGCGTCAGCTTGGCTTGCTGGTGAACGACGCCGGGAATGCGGATGTGCAAATCAGCCCGCTATTGGCCAAACTGGACGGCGCGCGCTGCGTGTTCCGCTGCAAGATGCATCACTTTCGACGGGCAGCGATGACGATGGCGCCTTCCTGGCTCTTCAGTTTGAGCTTCCTGCCGGCTCTTATGCAACGTCGGTGACACGCGAGATTTGCAAGGACACGGGTCGGTATCATCGGCTGAAACGTTTTCGCCCGAGTGGCTAGGCACAAGGAAACGCGGCACAAAAAAACAGCACAAAAAAACCCGGGACGATGAACTCGACCCGGGTCTGTGTAAAGCAATTGGCTGATCCCGGCTTACGCCAGGTTCATGGTCATCAGGAATTCCGCATTGGTCCTGACCTTCTGCAGTTGACCGCGAAGCAGTTCAATCGCCTCGACCGCATTCATGTCTGACAGGACACGACGGAGTCGATAGATCAGTTCCAGTTCCTTCGGATCAAGCAGCAGCTCTTCCTTTCGCGTACCGGAAGCTGCCACGTCGATCGCAGGCCAGGTACGGCGATCCACCAAACGGCGATCAAGGTGAAGTTCGCTGTTACCGGTTCCCTTGAATTCTTCAAAGATGACTTCGTCCATCTTCGACCCGGTATCTACAAGCGCGGTACCGATGATGGTCAACGAGCCGCCTTCTTCCATGTTACGAGCGGCACCGAAGAATCGCTTTGGCTTCTGGAGTGCGTTGGCATCGACACCACCGGAGAGGATCTTTCCGGAGTGCGGCACTTCCGTGTTGTATGCACGGGCAAGTCGGGTGATCGAGTCCAGGAGGATGACCACGTTGCGACCATATTCGACGAGTCGCTTGGCTTTCTCCACCACCATCTCAGCCACCTGAACGTGGCGGGAAGCCGGCTCGTCGAAGGTCGACGACACAACCTCAGCCGAGGTGTTGCGCTGCATCTCCGTGACTTCTTCCGGACGCTCATCAATCAGGAGGATGAAGATGTAGCAGTCAGGATGATTGTGTGCGATGGCGTTCGCCATTTTCTGCAGCAGCACGGTCTTACCGGTACGGGGTGGTGCCACGACGAGCATACGCTGGCCCATACCGATCGGCGTCACGAGATCAACAATTCGCATGTTCAACTCATCCGGATCGGTTTCCAGGATGAGGCGATTTTCCGGGTGAAGAACCGTCAGGTCTTCGAAGTTTGTCTTCTCCGTGACCATGTTGGGATCTTCGAAGTTGATGGCTTCGACGCGGAGAAGCGCGAAGTAGCGTTCTGATTCCTTCGGCGGCCTGATCTGTCCGGCGACGATGTGGCCGTTACGAAGACCGAAGCGTCGGATTTGCGATGGACTGATGTAGATGTCATCGGGACAGGGAAGGTAGTTGTACTCGGGGCTTCGGAGGAACCCGAAGCCGTCCGGAAGGATCTCCAGCACACCCTCCCCGTACATGAGACCGTCACGATTGATGCGATCTTTCAGGATACGGAAGATCAGGTCCTGCTTCTTGAGTCCGGTGAATTCTTCGAGGCCTTCAGCTTTGGCAACTTCGTGCAATTCGCTGACTGTCATGCGCTGAAGTTCGGTGATGTGGATATCGCCACGTTTGATTTGCTCATACTTGGCGTGCGTTTCCGCATCAATGGGGCCTTCTTCTTCATCCGCATCGACGGCCGCGGTCGCCAGGACTTCGTCGTCGGCTTCCATGACTTCTTCCTCCACGACCGTTTCGACCGGCTTACTCTTCTTGGCCGATGACGTGGACTTGGCGGATGCCCGCTTCTTCGTCGTGCGGGTCTTACCAGTTGTGGCTTTCGCCATCAATCAATCCTCCTAGGCACTGACGTTCACATCCGGACTGTCGCACAGCGACAAGTGATCGCAGACAGATCGCGATCGAACATAATCTTGGCTACGGATGCCACGCCGGGAATATCTTAGAATAGCTTCGACAAGCGTTCTTGGGCTTCTATACCAATGATGATCAGGATGAGCGCTACGAATGTTTTTGTGTGAAGCCATCCAGCACTGCCTCGAAAACGCTGGTGGCCAGTTGCTCCAGCTCGGCAGTGCCGTCGTTATTGACAATAACATAATCGGCGATATCAACCTTCTTGTCCAGCGGTTCCAGCAGATTTTCTCTTCGCTCAAGCTCCTCAGGTGACCAGCCACGAGCCGCAGCCCGTTCCTGACGAAGCGC
>JBMYUM010000166.1:0-8863 GCA_049605375.1 Phycisphaerae bacterium
CGGATTTCAAGGTTTCCAATAGTTCATCCAACGCAAGCAGATCCAACGCCATGTCCATGGATGCCGTTGCGATCATCGTCTTGTAGGCTGCCCGATTGTCGTGGGCGCGGTTCGTAGCGGCTTTCTTGCGGGCATGATTGATCAAAATGTGACGCATCGCCGTCGCAGCAACAGCGCAGAAATGAGCGCGGTTTTGCCACTTGGTTTCGGGAAGGTTGATCAGTCGTATGTACGCCTCGTGAACCAGGGCAGTCGGCTGCAAAGTGTGATCGGAACGCTGTGCTCGAAAGTAAGCACCGGCCGTCGCGCGAAGCTCGGCGTAGATCTGGGGAAGCAGGTCCGTAGCAGCTTCCGCGTCGCCGTCAGCCAGGCGCATGAGCAAATTCGTCACATCTGGACGCGACTGATTGGAATCCGAATTCTCCATATCGTCCGGCATGACTCTAGTATAACAAATCGCAGATGGTTTGTAAGTGTATGAAAATAAAGAGCTTGCGATGGGTTGGTTGTGCCGGGCAGATTTTCGACGATTCCATGACGGGGAGCACGCCCGGCGCGTGTTGGTGGGGTGAACGGCGATCGTGAAATCGCTATTGATCTCGTACCGCAAACAGAAAGGCATGAAGAATGCGTCTGAGAGACTCCAATCGATCTGCAGCCGAAACTTCAGCTCAGTGGGCTACCGCATACGCTCGCGTTTTCGCAGTGTCGACGATCGTCGTCACATTGCTTTTTTCTGCCAGGAATGCCACGGCCGGCGGTGAAATCAAGACGTGGTTGGGGGGGACAAACTGGGGAGATCCGTTCAACTGGAGTCCGCCAGGGTCGCCTTCCGGATTTGACGTTGTTGTCTTCCTGCCAGAGCACCCGAACCAAGTACTCGATCTGGGCGAGGGCTCAAATGATCCCACCAACTTCTGGGTCATCAGAGACGTGGTCTTTGACAGCCCGAATGGCATCACGATCCAGAGTCCCATTGACTCACTCAAGGTGGGTTCCATCTCGTCCATCGATTACGGCACCGGTGCGCACCATGTACTGGAATCCAAGGTTGTGACCCTGCGAAGTTCGGACTGGGATATCGCCGGCAACACCAGAGTCACGCTTGCGGGTGGCCTCCGGTCATTCGGAAAAGACTATCGGATTACCAAGATGGGGTCCGGGACGTTAACCATGCAAGGCAACAAGGCCGACCACAGCGGCCCGATCGAAGTGCTGGATGGAATCGTCGAGCTGTCGGGCTCAAATTTCTCGACCCAGACGGTGCTTCGCGTGCATAACAACGGCCAGGTTGTTTTCCTCGATCCGATCCGGGTCAGCAATCTCGGCGGCGATGGAAGTGTCCAACTGAATCAGGACATGAGAATCAACGGCAATACGTCAGATCAATGGTGGTCGCTGGAAAGTGATGTCGAATTCAAAGGTCTCATCGCAGGGAGTGGTGGCATCGTCAAACAGGGGAGTGGACGTCAGATTCTCGCAGAGGGAAATATGTATACCGGTGGTACAACGATCACCGGCGGGTCACTGTACGTCAACAACCCGTCCGGTTCGGCAACGGGTACAGGCAACATCTTGGTCTCTTCGGGTGGAAGACTTGCCGGAAACGGGTCAGTCTCCGGCGATGTCGAAGTGACAAATGGAACCATCAGTCCGGGCTTTGAACTTGGAACACTGACAACGGAAGGAGCAGTGACACTCGCAAGCAACTCCCGGCTTGTGATGGAACTCGCCGGTCCCGTTGCCGGTGTCGAGCACGATCAACTCATCGCTTCAGAAATCAACCTTGCAGGTACGTTAGACATTCGATATGTCGATTTCGATCCCACGATCGGAGATTCATTTGTCATTATTGAGGCCGATCAGATCAACGGAGACTTCGACAACATCGTTGCTCCCGATTGCAAGAACTGGGCAGTTAGCTTCACCTCTTCGTCGGTCATCGTCGAGGTGCTCCCTGATGAGCCGCTTGATCCGAATGACCTGGAAGAGACGGTGACGCTCAAGTCGCCGGAGTTTTTCACCACCTTCGTTGATCAACAGTCGTACACCTTCCAGCATGCCCCCATCGCACTCAGTGATGTGACGCTGGATGTCAGTTCAATGTACTTCTGGGATGGATTTCTTTTCCTGCGCATTTATCTGGATGGGGTCGAAATCGCTACGTTGTTCCAATCTTCCAGCGCGGGATGCGTTGGCCTGACGGATTCCATCACGATCCCCATGGCAACCTGGAATGCGATTCGTTTGGCCAACAGTGGAAGTATCACCGTAACAGCCGAACCCGATACGACGGCCGCCGGTTGGAACTTATGTGGTCTGGAGTTCATCAAATTCGAGGCTGATGTCTTCACCACGTTTGACTGCGATGCTGATGGCATTCTCAATGACTGTGAAACGGATGACTGCGATAACAACAACATCTCCGACTCATGCCAGGTCGATTCCGACGGGGATCAGGTCGTCGATGCCTGCGACTTGTGCCCGGCGTATGACGATGCCATCGATTCCGATGGTGACAGCATTCCGGACCAGTGCGATCAATGTGTCGGGTTTGATGACCTTCTTGACTGCAACAACAATGGTCTGATCGACGGTTGCGAACTCTCAAGTACCAGATCATTCGAATTCAAGATGACTGCTTATCCGTGCCAGGGTAACTCGGCATTTGATGTGACCGATCTTCCCTATGCCGCGCTGGGCGATGCAACCCTTAGCGTCTCCGTTCTCAGTAATAACCTGCAGGCGCCGGCTGATTACTGGGATCTCTATCTGAATGGCGCGCATCTTGGAGCCTTCTTTGCCGGAAGCGTGTCAAGCGATTGTCAGACCTCCGATACAATGGTTGTTGATGCAGCCACGTTCGAGGCCGCACGAAGCATTAGTCCGATTGGTGCCTACATGGAACTGATCCCGTCAACAAGCGTCTTCTGCTACACCTGCGGCCCATTCTTGCTGCCACCGACGGTGACCGTTGAATATGCTGCTGACGCCGATCAAAATGCTAACGGTGGACCGGATGACTGTCCCGTTGACTGTAATCCGCAAGGAGCCGACACCGACGTTGATGGTGCCGCCGACGACTGCGATCTCTGTCCGAACACCATTCCCGGTCATGATGACGTCACCGCCTTGGGATGCCCCTCAGCCGTTTCAATCTTGGACTTCGACGCTGATGGCGATGTTGATGCTGACGACGTTGCCGGCTTCTTCGACTGTGCCGACGATCCCGACGTCCCTATGGCTGCGGACTGCGGAGACTATGACAGCGATGCTGACGCGGATGTTGACCTGCGCGACTTCCTCGACGTGCAGGATTGCATGAGCGGAACCGATCAAATGTCAGAGGTTACCTGTGCCGGCTTTGAGTCGTCAGATTACGTGGCCGTGAATCTTGGGCGAACGGTCACCTATGACGAGGCACGCGACTATTGTGCGACGGTGTATGGAACGGATCTTGCATCTGTCAATCCGGAGTTTACAGCTGAGGAACAACAGCAGCGAATCGATACCCTCAAGGACATGTGCAGCGACCTTGGTGATGTGAACTGCTGGATTGGACTGCGACTCAATACCGAGAGCTTGTTCTTCGAGTGGGGCGTTGACGGGGCATTCGCCTATCCATTCGAATTCGGAGGCTGCAGCATCGTTGATTGGTGGGACGATTTTCTTCCTACGGACAGCCCGTTTATCGTCGGTTCACAACGTCATTGCGTCTATCTCTACGCTTCTGAAAACTACGGCTGGCGATACTATTATTGTGACGGCGACAATGCCGGTGCAGCGTCAAATCACGTGCACGCTTTCCTGTGCAACGCGCCGCAGCCCTGCCCGGACGGGACCGGTTGCGCCGAAGAGGGCGGGACGACCGGGTTCAACGTTGCCGTGACAAGTGGTGGCATCGATTCAGTGACGATCGGCACCGGTGGAACATTGACCTACGACATTGTCGGAAACTTGTCGGATTTGAATAATGAAGGCCTCGCCGGATTCGCGGTCGATCTGGCGTTTGATGGCGGTAGCCTCTTGCCGGCTCACGCTCCGTCGACGTCACCCATGAACAGCTTCGATGCTCCGCAAGGCTATACCAATCCGGGTGGATTCGGCGGCATCGTTACCGGGGGCGACCTGGTTCAAATTGGTGGTGCACAGAACACCCTGAACAATATGGGCGGCCTTCCCAGCGGATCGGTGCAAACGGGTGTTGCACACACGAGCCAGATTCTTGCCAGTGGATCGTTGAACGCGCCGACAACGCCCGGCACGTATCACCTTACGACTTCGAACGTCGCGGCCACCGTGATCAATCAGGGCCAGACGGGCTCACCGGGATGGCGCGTCGAACCTGCAGCAGCAGGGTCCGTGAGTCATCTGACCATCATCGTCGTGCCTTGCACCATCGATGAAGATAATGATGGCATTTGTGACGACGGCGATTTCTGCCAGGGCGACAACACGACCGGCGATGTCGACAATGACGGTGTGTGTGATGATACCGATGGTTGCCCGAACGATCCGGAGAAGACGGAGCCCGGGGTCTGCGGTTGCGGTATCGCGGAAGACGATACAGACGACGACGGTACGCTTGATTGTGAAGATGGCTGCCCGAACGATCCGACCAAAGTCGAGCCCGGCGTTTGCGGTTGCGGCGTCGCTGATGTTGATGGCGATAACGACGGAGTCTTCGCATGTGAGGATTGCGATGACCAGAACGAAGACGCTTTCCCCGGGAACGCCGAAGTGACCTGCGACGGCGTTGACAACGATTGTAATCCGTCGACCGAAGATAATCCGGGCGGCGCTTGCGACGTCCAGGGGGCGGCCAACGCAGCGGAAGGGCCCCGCTACCTCGAGGTGACGCCCGGCGCATCCAACGTGCCGGTTGCCCTCTTCGTCAACTCGGAGGCCGCGCCATGCCTTGGTGCATATATCGATTTCGACACCGATGGCGATCTTGCATCGCAGGGTATCGCGCTTCTCGTTGATTCCCCCGTTTATCGATTGCCGGAAGAGTGGGGCACACTGCATGTCCGAGGTCAGGAAGTCGTTCCCGATTTCGACTATGCGATTTTCACGGAAGTGGAAGGCCAGGGCATCGTTGCGGCTTCAAGCGTGGCGATAACCTACATGCACGGCGACGTTGATAACAATGGCTTCGCCAACTTTGCTGACATCCAGTTTGTGGTTCAGGGTTTCCAGCAAACGTTCGATGGTCCGTTGGGGGCGATTGACCTGGCCCCTTGCGTGCCCAATGGTGTGGTCAACTTCGAGGACATCCAGCAGGCGGTCTTTGCGTTCCAGGGACAGGGGTACGAAACCGTGTGCGAGTTGCCGTGTAACAACGGTTGATAGTGAACGGTAGTTGATCCGCAATCGCGTGATTGATCAGCGCAACAAGCGGCGAAGCATGGATTTCCATCTTCGCCGCTTTCTTTTGCCGTGAAGTGAATGAACGTACCAATTGACAGATGCCGCATTCACGATCTTCGCAAACTTCCGCTTTACGCATCAGTCCTCTAGTTGGTTCCTGACCGAGAACCGGACGGCGATTCGATGAGCGTTGATGCAGGATCCTGTCGGCTCTCGCGATAGCGCGCGATCAGCTTCCGTACACGAGGCTGATCCGGTTCGATCTCCAGCGAACGATGCCAGTGTTCCATCGCTGCAGCACGCAAGTCATCGCGCTCACCGTCCTCGATGAATCGTAACATCTTGATCGAACCCAGTCCCGCGTGGGCACGGGGAAGCGACGGGTCACAGGAAAGCGCCATGGTGTAGGCGGTCTCGGCGGCGCCGAAGTTGCGTTCGCGGAAGAGACAGAAACCGAGTGACTCGTGCGCGACGCCAAGATTCGAGTCCATACGAATCGCCTGCTTGAGCGCCTGCCGTGCCATCGTCAAGCGGTCCTGGTTCATGTAGGTGCGCGCCAGGTTAATCAGCACCAGCGGTTGCTGCGTATCACGTTCCAGCGATTGCTTGAAAGCTCGGATCGCCTGGTAGTACTTCTGCTGCTGATCAAGCGCAACCCCCAGATTGACGTAAGCCTGCGGACGATCCGGATCAATCTCGATCGCGCGGAGAAAACGCCCTTCCGCCTGAGACCAGTCGCCGGAGGCCTGGTAACACACGCCAAGGTTGAGCTGTGCTTCAAAATGGGAAGGGTTGATGTCGACGGCGTGCAGGTAGGCCTGAATCGCTTCCTTCACACGATCAGACAGGTAGTAGAGCTGACCCAGCGAAAACGAGTCTTCAAACGAGAACGGATTATGCCGCACAGCCTCCAGAAACGACCGGATGGCGCGGTCATAACGACCGGTACGCTTGTGGATCTGGCCAATCTTCGAATGAGCGACCGCCATTTCCGGCGCTAAGGATGCCGCCGCCTCAAACTCCGCCAGTGCAGCATCCAGATCGTGAACGTCAAGGTAAGCGTTGCCGCGATCGACATGATGCGTCGCACGAATCTCATTGATTGGCTGGCAGCCGCAAAACGCCAACAGCCACGCCACGAACAAGGTGCCGCCCTGAACCGTGACGCCCCGAACCGTGCCGCCCCGAACCGTGCCGCGTCCCCGGCGTAGAAAACACCAGGACAATACGCCGACAGCGCATGCACCCGGATTGACCGACCTTAGCGCCCCGTTGCCGGAGGCGGACGAGCCGTTGGGGCGCTTGTGGTATCCTATCGTCATTCCACATGATGTGGGGGTGTCATGATCCATCACAGGCTCTCCCTGAGAATTCCGACGAGGGCCACGAAATTCTCCAGATACCGGAATATGGTGCCCCCAAACCCGTGTTTCGTCCAGTGAGCCGCGTCGTTTGAGTTTTCCCGTTCGCGGCCCTAGCATGAATGCATAAGAAGCGGGCATCAACTCGAGTTTTCTCAGGCAGGCGAATCGCATGGTCGACCACACCAACGGACAATCGGCAGACAGCTTCGGGGCGGAACAATCCAAATCCCGGAAGGACTTGCTGGTTGCCATCCCGGTTTTCAACGAAGAACAATACCTCGAACGTGTGATTCGCGAAGTGCGGGCGTTTGCGTCAAACATCCTCGTCGTTGACGATGGATCGACTGACGCCACACCGGAAATCCTCCAGTCATTGCCGGATCTGCACCTGATCACCCACCCGGAGAACCGCGGCTACGGCAAAAGCCTTGCAGATGCCTTCTGTTTCGCATTCAAGCGCGGCTACAAATGGCTGATCACCATGGACTGCGATGAGCAGCACGACGCCGCCTGCATCCCGCAATTCATGGAAGCAGCGATGTCGGACAACGCCGACATCATCAGCGGAACACGCTACCCGGTTGAGCGGGAAGTAAGTGTCGCCGTCCCCCAGGATCGCCGATCAATCAATCGAGCACTGACGGAGCTGATCAACGCAAGGCTCGATTACACCATCACGGACGCGTTTTGTGGCTTCAAAGCCTACCGTGTGGCATCGCTGCCCAACTTCGATATCACCGTACCCGGCTACGCCATGCCGATGCAGTTCTGGGTGCAGGCATCCCACGCCGGCCTGCGCGTGACCGAAATTCCGGTACCCCTGATCTATGCCGACCCGAATCGCCACTTTGGCGGCCTGCTCGACGATCCGGCTGTTCGCCTCAGTCACTATCTCGACGTCTTCCTTCAGGAATTGTCCACCATGGAAACAAGAGAAACAGGCGGTGATCATTCTGACGATTGGATCTCGTGTCGATAGTGGCAGGCTCGGTTGATATCGATTTTCAAACGCTCGTCGCACCAAAGAGCGATGGCGATGTGCTCGTTTCGCCGCCTGCCCACGCATGGCAGTCCATCGCTGAACAGAATCACGAGCAATTGGGGCGTTGCGACGCAACGCTGCTCGACAGGCCTCTCAGCCACTGGCGCTCCGCCTATCGACACGCTTTCGGCACTCCCGATGACCAGTGGTTGACCATCGTTGGTCATCAGCCTGAGTGTTACCATGCCGGTGTTTGGGCCAAGTACGTGGTCGCATCCCGATTTGCAGCCGCTGGCGGTGGAAAAGTACTCAACCTGATTGTCGATAACGACGCCGCCAAGAATCTGCGAATCGCCTTGCCGGTGATGAAAGATGCCGCGTGGCACGTTCAGTCTTCGCCCTTGGCACCGGGTGGGGATCATCTGATTTATGAGCAGATTCCTGGCTTGCCGAACGCGGACGTTCAAAAACTCGCAACCCAGTGGAGAGAGCAGTGGGGGACGCGGTATGAAGATTCGTGCCTGCCGGCATTCGTTGACGGGCTGACCGCCGGGCCGTCCGAACGATGGGTCGAACAACTCAGGAGAGGTCAGAAGGCAATCGATGCCCGCTTTGACGTATCGATGGATGATTGCCCGGTCAGCCGATTGCCCGGTGATCCCATCACGGCCGATATGATTCTCCGACCCGATGAGTTCTCCGCATGTTACAACAGTGCCCTGGCCTCCTACCGCAAAAACCATGGCATTGCCGGCAGCAAACGCCCCGTCCCGGACCTCGTTCGAGAAGGCGATGTCTTTGAATTGCCGCTCTGGTTCCTCGTCGGTCAATCCGGTGCCGAGGGAGCCGCGCGCCAGCGGCTCTATGTCCATTGTGCCGGCAACCAGCGCGTGCTGATGGCGGGCACCCAGGAGGTGGTGCGCATCTCGTCTGAAGATGTAACCGAACCGGCCGCGCTCTATGCCAGGCTGGCCGAAGCAGGGGCAAGTATCCGCCCACGGGCACTGACCTTGACCCTGATCGCAAGGCTGCTCCTCGCCGACATCTTCATACATGGCATCGGCGGCGCGAAATATGACCGCATGACCGACGATCTGATTCGTCGCTACTTCGGTTGCCAGCCCCCGGGCTTTACGTGTGTTTCCGC
>JBMYUM010000167.1:0-8849 GCA_049605375.1 Phycisphaerae bacterium
CATATAAACGTACCTCATCCACGTACTGCTTCTGGAAACGGCCGACCAGAGACTTCAACGCGTAAACGTCGTTGATCTGGGTCTTCGGTTTTGGTCCCGACGATGTGTATGCGGTTGGTGTGGCCGGTGGGTTTATCCGTTACGACGGTGTGCAGTGGACTTCCATTGAGACCGGGCAGAATGACAAGAACTTGTGGGGCATCTGGGGACAGTCACCCGACGATATGTGGATTGTCGGAGGGAACGCGTTCTCCGGATCGCCACTGATCCTGCGCTACAACGGTCAGACGTTGACGCCGTATGATGTATCGACCACACCGCAAATCTTCACCCTGTTTAAGGTATGGGGTGCCGGTTCGCGCGTCTTTGCAGTTGGACAAAGTGGTGTGATTGTCGAGTTTAACGGTACTGCGTGGCAGCAGATGGACAGCGGTGGTGCGACAGATCAATTTATCTCGCTTTGGGGAACCGGGGAAGATAATATCGTTGCAGTGGGCGGTTTGGTTCAGCCCCAGGTTGCACACTTCGACGGCAGCACGTGGACGACCACCGTCGATAACACCTCGTTCTTTGGATTGAACGCGGTCTACATGACGCATCCGGATCAGGCGATCATCGGTGGCGCGAACGGCTTCCGTGGTCGATTTGATGTGACCAGTTCGATGATCACCACGGAAGAAGTAACATTCTCTCCGCAGGTTCATGCTATCTGGTCCGATTGCAACGGTCGTTTTTATGCGGTGGGTGGCGAGTTCACCGGTGCCTACAACGGCTTCTACGTTGTTCGCGAGTAAGCAGGTAGGGGGGAGTCATGTCATTCAGTCATGGGTTATTCCGTCATCCGACGAAGCGCGTTCGATTCCTCGCTACGGGAGGACGCTCGCTGCTGCTTCTGGCAGCCATTGTGATGGGCGCGGTTTCGGGTTCCGTGGAAGCCGGCACGTCTCGTGATTATCCGCAGGAGAGTGCCGACATCGCCGACTGCCTGAACGGTCCGGATCTTATGCCGGAACCGACCGGCGTCGTTGATGCTGCCACATGTCTCGACATGTTTGACTATGACGATGATGACGATGTCGACATGGCAGACTACGAGACGTACCTCAAATCCGCGTCACCAGACGAGTCGCCGTCGCTTGAAGTTGGCGACACGACCTACACGGATCATTCGTTTGACTTGTACGATGACGACGGGACGATCGAGATTCACTCCGGCTTCCAGGGGGGGACGCACGTTTTTCTGGCCATCCGTGGTTACAACTTCCCACCCGGTGAGCCCATTGATTTCTTCCGAAGTGGCCAAGCGATCGAGCCGATCCCGGTTTCAGATACGATTTCCCTGGAGCAGATCTTCCTGTCTCCGAACCAGCCCTTCGGCAACATTGCATTTCCATCCATCGGGGTCGGTGTATCGCAGACCCAGCGCTTTCAGCTGATTACGCTCCTGCCGCCCGGCACGGGTGACTTTGAGACCATTGACCTTGAAGTTACCGCGCGGACCAGAAACGTCGAACCGCCGGTGGAAGCGACCGTGGTCGTCAGGGTGACGATGATTCCTGCTGAGTAGCGTCTGTTGTCCATGCTGAAAATCGGATTCGGCTGATGGCTGAATGCGGCTTGCCAATCGCGACAGGTGTTTGTCGGTATTCCCAGAAAGACATCGCTGAAACAAAGAAGGCCGCCCGAATTTCGGAGCGGCCATTTCTGTCTATGGGAAATCTGGATTCTATCGTTCGGGAACGAAGCCCGTGGCTTACAAATGCCGCCCGGCCTGCAAACGGTTGACGAGCAGGTCCACGTCAAACGGCTTGCTGAGGTAATCGTCAAAGCCATGTTGCAACAATTCCTGGCCCATGGCTTCGCTCATCGCATGACCGGTGCCGATCAACTTGATTCGCTGCAGCTCGGGGAGCGAGCGCACCCATCGGGAGATCAGTTGCGGTACGACGTCGGGCAGATTGGTGTCAATGACGAGAGCGTCGGGATGTTGTTCTGCTATGTACCCGCCCGCCTCGATGACGCTCGATGCGAGAAACACGTCGTAGCCATGCCGATCGCCCAGCGCGTGTGACAGCGACTGGCCGTAGTTGAGGTCAGCTTCTACGATGACGACGCACGTCTGTCCTACGTCGAGTGCGTCCAACGGCATGTTGTTGGCGCGCATGAACCGGATCAGCTGATCGAGCGGTATCCGTCGGTCCTTACTGCCGGGAATGCGATACCCCTGTAGCTGGCCGGAATCAAACCACTTGGATACTGTTCGGGGTGCGACACTGCAAATACGCGCAACATCACCGGTCGTCAATACCGTCTTACTGCTTGTGTTGTTCATGAATCAAGTCAGCTGAACGTCTCTGTCGATACCTGAACCCGGTTGACGGGAAAGTCTCGTTCGACGCTTTACTGCCCCCTTCTAACTGGCATCCCCACTTGTCCCTGATTCCTGTGCCGCCACCGAAACCACGTGGGTCCGATAGGTTGCACAGGGCACATCCGCTATCCTCGCGTTGTGGACACCGCCATGAAGTCAATCGACCGGCGTCCGTCCCGCCTTGGACTCTTGTCTGTCAGAAGTCACCGTCAATGCGACTCTCTTGCGAGCGCATCCTTCTCACGGTGCGATAACGCCCGCGATACGGATCGTTCGCGTGAGTTCGCTACTCATGGTGACCATGACGCGTAAATCATGACAGAACTGCGCAATACTCTTGGGGCGTGACCGATACTGCCCGAATCGTCCCACGTGCCTGTGGAAGGCCGTTGGTTCGCAGGCAGGATGGCCGCACGTTCTTGAGTGTGCGCGCAGACTCATCATGGCGGTCAGACCGGCTTGGGGGGGCTGCCAGTGAACAGACCGACGTTCGACGTACCTGGCCGAAACCCGGTGACGTCAAAGGTTGAAAAACGGGGAGAGTTCAACCCATGGCTCGGCATGGAAACGGTTGGTGGCGTAGCCAGCGTCGGCAAAAGAACCCGAGTTCTTGAAATGTCAGGTCCTTGCGATTCGGACTTGTGACGTTTGACTCACTGCACGCCCGGCCTCGTCACCGTTAACCTGAAACAGACGCCCTCTACTTCGTTAAACGAATTGGGGTTAACCGAGTTGGGGTTAACCCCGTTGGGCTCAGAGAAGCGCGCTGAGCTCCAAAAAGAGGCACGCTACTCTACGTCTACGTTGCCTTGAGAACCCCTGCCGGTTGCACGAAACCGTCGTATGACGGGGAATTCCCGCCCGGAGCACACAAGTCAGTAGACACTTTTTCAGGTGGTAAACCACCGGGTTGCAGCGAACTGGAATACCGTCACTGCCACCTTATAAAAGCTCGCATGTTTCCTCGTCGAGCGCGAAATTCTACGCAGCACCAAGTGGGATTTCTATACCAAGAAGTAAATCGTGCGGAATTTCCGGATTGTATCGATCTGAATGTCTGCGTTTTTTTCCTGTTTTCCGCAGTGTGACAGCGGGTGTGGTATGAAAATTGCGCCGATCACCAGTCGGCTGTGGCGTCCGCTCTCGATCGGCGGAGCGCCACAACCATGTACCGTTCTATCCGAACGCGGGGCAGATTCAGGATTTGGGGATAACGAGGACCTGCCCAACCTTCAGGCGGGACGGGTCATCGCCGACGCTGGTCTTGTTGAGTTCGAACAACTCCTGCCAGCGATTCGCGTTTCCGAGCGTCTTGCGAGCGATGCCGTAGAAGGTATCGCCTTGCTGGACGGTGTACGTTGATCCGCCCGTCACGCCGGCGGATGCGGTACGTGTGCGGGAGGCACCCGACGACGGCCTGGTCGGTAGTGCCGGAATTCGAATACTCTGACCGACCCGGAGGCGGTTCGGATCCGTGATCTCTCGGTTGGCCTGAATCAGGAAATTCGTGTAGCGCTCATGGCCATAGTACTCAACAGCCAACCCGGCAAACGTGTCGCCTTCACGAATGCGATGACTATCGTCAGCGACCTTGTCCTGCAGGCTGATTGACTTCTGCCGAGCCGCTGACAGCGATGCCGGTGCTCCCTGGCCGGACGGGCTCCGACGTTCGCTCGGCTGTGGGCGTGATGTCGCGCTACGATTGCTTCTGGGAGGAACGTTATTCTTGTTCGTGTTCCCCTGTGCAAACTGATTGGCGGGTGGCCGACCGGTGGCGTTCTTCCGTGCATTGTTGGCCTGTCGCGCTGGCTGCGTTTGATTGCTGCGTGGCGGGGTCGCCTGGCGACCAGTCTGATTGGGGCGTGTTTGCGGGTTCGTTGATGCCCGCTGATTTTTCTGATTCGGTGCGCCGTTCGTCGATGGTCTGTTGGTCGAGTTACCGGCGTTGTTGCGTCCGCTCGGTGAGCGGCGGTTCGCCTGATTATTGTTCGGTTTCTGGGCGTTGTTCCGGGCGGCCTGCTTGTTGCCGTTTGGCTTCGTCGTGGTGCCGCCGGGTGACCGTCGCTGGTTCATGGCGGTCTTTCCCGGATTCCCCGTTGCCTTCGGGTTCACGTTGTTTCTGTTTGTGCGATTGGCTGTCTTTGTGGGGCCGGGGCGGTTCGTGCGTCGCTGCTGATTCATATTCTGAGGACGATTGGCGTTGTTGCCCGTCTGGCCCGGCTTCGTACGGTTGCTGCGGTTAGCCGCTTGCTTGTTTCCTGCCGGCGGGGTGTTGCGCGCGGTTCGGCCGTTGCGTGGCGCTGCATTGCGCGCATTGGGTGAAGGTTGCGTGCGCGTGGCACGGTTCGCGTTGTTTCGCGCGGCTTGCTGCGATGTCGCCGGCCGACCGGAGGCGGGCTGCGAAGGGGATGCGGATTCACTGGCGGCATCAGCGAGCGACTGGTTCTCCACATCGACTGGCGGTGTGTTGCTGTCGCGCTGTGCGTAGTAGTAATAGCCGGCCACCAAGGCCGCCCCAAAGGCGATGACAGCTCCGAATTTGACGTCCTTGCCCATTCGATCACTCCCTTACCGTTTGCTGCCACATGTTATTCGTGTGACGTCACGTTGACGCCAGCGAGTTTGCCCGGTCGATCCGTTTCGAACCTTGCGGATCGCATCAACTGATTGTGACGCCGTCCAACCGTTCGTTCCTGATGAGTTTGCAAGCAAACCGGCTGAGCGGTGGAACGACGTGTTCACCTGTTGTTGACCTGCGTTGACCAGCACGTTGTTCATCCTCACATCGCGCTTTCCAGGCCTTGCTTTCCAGGCCCTGCTTTCCAAGCCTCGTCTATTTCCTTACGTGTATTCCATGCGTGTCGTGGACGCGTCTTGGCCGCACTTGCGCACGACAACAGCGTGGTACACCTGGATGCTACACGACGCGCGGGCATTGACGGGGGCTTGCCCTGCGTGGTAGACGGAAATAGAGGGTGTGGTTGGTTCGTGACGTGGCAACTCGTACGCCTCGTCAGATTCGCCACATCCTGGTATGAGACGGATGTCGTCTGCCCATCCTGGGTCTTCGACCGAGTTTCTCGATTGAAGTCTAAAGATTGCGGAATGGGCGGTCAAGGGAATTTGTTCAACGCGCACGCCGGACCACCATCGCTGAGCGGTCGTCATGCAGCTGGGCATTTCCCGATGCGGCGATGATTCGATTGCCGCTATTCTGCTGCACGTATCTGTTTGAGAGAGTATTTTGAAACACACGCTTGTGAAGTCCATTGGCGTTCCGTGGCCTACGTTTGACAGCCTTCGGGCAGCGGATTCATCCGATGTGATCGCGGCATGGTCGGACGCCGTGCGCGACGCATGTGATGCCGGCGAGCCGACCGTCACGTCGGACAATGTTTCCGTGGTTCATCTCCCGATGCTGACGGTGACAGACAGCTCGGCAATTTCGGCGATGCTTCAAGGGCTCGAGGCATTACGTACGTGCTTACCCGAAATCGATGTCGTTCTTTCCCTTGCTTTGGACCTGCCTGATCCAGCATCACTGGCGGAGTGCCTGCGTGACGTATTCGTTGGCATCGCAGGCGGCTGCGTTCGCCTTGTTGATCTTTGCTTCTCGGGAGATAGTGGCGACGGTTCGGGCAAGGCCGGGCGTTCTCGGGAGCTGGTTTTTCATGCGATGACCCAGGTGCAGTTGGATATCGAAGCATCCGGGGCGGTTGCGTCCTGGTCGGTTGACCCGGGACCGCCAACGATGGCGGCGACCGAATGGCGGGATCTCATGTGTGAACTCAACTCCTGGGCCATGGGAGTTTCGTTACCCGTGGCGGCAGCGTCGTCATCGATCGCATTTCGGGATCAGGTGGAAGTTCTCGGTCGTCATATTCGGTGCGTACGGTCGGCGACGGCGCTGTCGGTGGAACAGGCTGACCTGCTGGATTCTGTTGATTTCAGTGGGTACCTGCTGGTTGGTCCGGGTTGTCGATGAAACCCTCAAGGGGGGCGATTGCGGGACTGTGGCCGGCTACGTACAGTACGTTGGATTGGTCAGTGAATTCGTAGAACGTCATCCGAATTACGCGGCCAGGTGGATCGTGTTTCCAGCCGCATGCGTGCGGATCGCAACCGTGCTACGTACGAATGCAAGTGAAAATCTGCTTTCGCGCAGGAGAGGTAAGATGTTCAATTGGAAGAGCGGTGAAGGGATTCGGACGGGTGTGGCTTGTCTGCTATTGATGGCGATCGTGTTTACGGTCGGTTGTCAGCCGAAGAAGCCGGAGACGGAAGTCCTGACGCTTGATGATGCCAAGATCGAGAAGATCAACCTTAAGTCGGATACGACCGGAACCATCCAGGTCAAGTTCTACTCTGAGCGTCATAAGCAGGAAATTGTCGACGAAGGTGAGATCACATCAGAAACTGAGATCGTCATCAATGGTGCGCAGAGCACGTTGAAGGATCTTCGCGTTGGTGAGCGTGTTCGTGGCGAGGTTCGCATTGAGAATGCGAACGGAAAGAAGCGACGCGTTGCGGTACAGATCATCGCCGATCGTCCCAAGCCGGCCGGCGGCTAACATGGTGACCCACCGGGGGCCAGTAACCCGGAGCCAGTAACCGGAAGTCAGTAACCGGGAGTCAGTAACCGGCCGGGCGTCCGCCTTTGCGCGGGTCGGAAGCACCGATCCACTTGTTACCTTTGCGGTGGATCGCCTGGACGACACCGGTCTTCTTCTTCTCACTGATCTCATGCCCGAAGCGTCGGAGTTGCAGCATGCCGGCATCCGGCGCTCTGTCAAAGTAAATCTCATCCGGTTGCCATTGATGGTGGGGGCGTATAGCGAGCATGGCCTCTTCGAGGCTCTCGCCACGAACCAGCACACCCAGCATAACGTTCAGCGTTGACGTGATGATGCGTGGGCCGCCGGATCCACCGAGCATCAAGGCAATCTTTCCGTTCTTTCGCACGATGGTCGGCGACATGCTGGACAGCGGCCGTTTGCCGGGTTCGATCGCGTTGCACTCCGATTGCATCAACCCGTACGCATTGGGCTTGCCCGGGTTGGCGGCAAAGTCATCCATCTCGTTGTTCAGGATCAGTCCCCACTCATCAATCGCAGCGAGCGAACCGAACGACGTGTTGATTGTCTCTGTGCTGACGATCGCCATGCCGGCCCCATCCACAATACAAAAATGCGAAGTGCCGTCGTCGTCGGGAATTTGGGCCATCCCGCAGTTCTGAAGTTCTGCGCGCGACGTTTCGGAAACGCGATTGGCAAGGTCTTTG
Organism: Phycisphaerae bacterium; assembly: GCA_049605375.1. Classification (GTDB taxonomy): domain Bacteria; phylum Planctomycetota; class Phycisphaerae; order UBA1845; family UBA1845; genus JADFOB01. The sequence goes on from JBMYUM010000167.1 coordinate 7,653, forward strand.
TGGTAGAGCGGGCTTGTCAGCGTCGCTAGCGGTATCTCGCAGTAGTCGGCGTCACCCAGCCATCGCGCGCGATCAGCGAAGGCTTGTCGCATGGCTTCGATTTGAAGGTGCGTGGCCGTGATGCGATCCGTATGCACCAGTGTTGCGTAGGGCGTTTGATCAAGAATCGAGAGCGTCTCCATCAAGGCAATGCCGCCGGAGGACGGTGGTGGCATGGTGACGACGTCATATTCGCGAAATGAAAATCGAAACGGTTCCCGGTAGCGGAGCTTATAGTTGGCGAAGTCCTGCGTTGTGATCAAGCCGCCATGGTCTTGCATGGCTTTCGCCCATGCTGTTGCCAAGGGGCCTTGTTCAAACGCCGTTTCCGGTTCGCGCGCGATCACACGCAGCGTGCGAGCGAGTGCCGGCTGCCGGAGCAAGTCACCCGGTTGTCGAAGGTTTCCTTCACGCAGGTGGTGATGATAGACATAGCCACAACTGTCTTTCAACGCGGGATAGCGTTCGTAGAATTCCAGGACGTCGCTGGTGGCTTCGACGTAGTGTTGATCGACGGGAAAGCCGACGTCTGCCAGATCGATGGCGGGTTGCAGCAGCGACTCCCATGGCAAGGTGCCCATGCGCTGATGAAGTGCCCGTCTTCCCTTCAATAATCCAGGGACGGCAACGGCCTGAAAGCCCATGCGGCTGGGGGGAGGTGCCGTGGCGATCGGGGACGAGTACATATCTCGATGAGCGGCTGCCGGGGCGGTTTCCCTCGCGTCCTGTACGGTGATTTGTCCGTCGGGCGTGCTGACAATGGTAAAGCTGCCGCCACCGATCCCCGTGCTGTAGGGGCGTGTCACGGCGAGGGCGAACGACGTGGCAATGGCTGCGTCGACCGCGTTACCGCCGGCACGAAGGATGTCAGCTCCGACGCGCGAAGCGTGAGGGGAGTCGCTGGCCACCATGCCGGTTTCGCCGTGAGCCAGCCACGGTGGTGTCGACGCTGGAGCATGGCGTTCCTGAAGTGTTGCACACGACAGTGAACCAACGATGAATATGACGAATGGAATGAGAGTCTTCATGCGATCATGCTACTGGTTGAGCCATGAAGGGCCAACCGCAAGGTTGAGTCATGAGGTGGTAGGTCGGGCCGGGGTCCGTCTACCTCAATAACGTTCTGCATGCTTACGCCCACCTTCGGTGTTCGGTAAG
>JBMYUM010000168.1:0-8761 GCA_049605375.1 Phycisphaerae bacterium
GGTTCGCAGAAATGCTGCGCTGGTGTTTGGATTCATGAATTCCAAGGGGGCGGTCAAGATGCTCGCTCGCGCTATGAGTGATCGTGATGAGGGCGTCCGTCACTATGCACTGGAAGCGCTTTCGCGTCAGGGAAATCCTGAGGCGCAGCAGGAATTGGTGTTCATGACGAACAGTGGTGTGGGCAGTGAAGAGGTGTTTGCCTTGCAAGCGCTCGGTGCCGCTCGTGCAACTGAGTGTAACGATACGTTTCGCTACAAGTTGGCGAACGCCGTTCATATGGAAACAAAGTTGGCTGCGGCGTGGGCGTTGGGGCGCACGGGAAGTAAGGAAGGGGTAAGCCTGGCCAAACGCGCGTTGATGAACCCGACCGTTCGTGAGAACGACATGAAGGACCCGATCGCCGATCAGGTTGCTCGCGTTCGCATTATGGCTGCAACGGCGCTTGGCGCCATGGGTGACCCATCAACGCTCAAAGTGCTGGCTTCTGTCATGTCCGATGATGCGGACCCACGACTTGTCCAAGCGGCGGCGCGGGCGATTGTTGAGATTCTCAGGCCGCTGGATCGCGTGGGATTGCCGTTTGGTGGACTGAAGGAGTAGTCGAACCATGCGTTGGCTGACGTTTATCATTGCCGCCGGTCTGGTATTGACCTTACAGGTTGCGGGTGCGCCGCGCCTGGAGATCTTCGGATGCCGTCCGGACCTGCTGCTGGTTTTCGTCGTTTACGTTGCGATGTATGCGGAGCCGGGGCAGGCGTTCATCGGGGCATGGTCTCTCGGATTCATGGCTGACTTGATGACGCTGGAACGACTGGGATTTCTCGCGGTCAGTTATGGATTGGTGGCGTTGTTGGTCATTGGATGTCGTGAATTCATCTTCTGTCAGCGTCGTTCCACGCGTTTCTACCTGACGGCGATGCTGACGATTGTCATCAAAACGCTCTGGTTGACGTACGCCCATCTCCTGCACGGATACGGTGAATCGTTCCTTGGCGTCTGGGTTCTGACCGTTGTTCCCGCCGGCATCTATACAGGCCTTTGCGCGATACCGCTGCACGGCACGCTCGATGTCTTTTCTCGCCTGCTGGGATTTGTTCAACCACGCTATTCTCACCAGGGTCTCTCCAGAATGGCAGGTGGTCGTGTTTGAACATCGGCTCAAGGTTCTGCTGATCTTTGCCGCGCTCTGCCTGATGGTTCTATCCGGTCGTCTTTTCCAGTTGCAGGTGGTCGAAGGTCGCACCTATCTTCAGCGGGCTGAGAACGCACTGCTCCTCGTGCCGGAGACGATTCCCTTCGTCCGTGGTTCCATTCGTGATCGTGACGGTCAGATCCTCGTACAGGATGAGGTCTCCTGGTCGATTCACATGGAATTTGACGCCATTGCTGCTTCCTGCGGCGATTTCCGTACGGGTTTTCTGCGATGGCTGCTTAAGCGTTACGAGATTCCCTATCGCAAGCGTGACGCCATTACCCAAGAACGCAAGCAAGTCCTAGTCGATGCGATCAAGCCCCATTTCGATGCAGAGATGGATGCCATGTGGTCGACACTCCTTTCGTTTCATCCGCCGAATTCTGGTGTCACGGTTTCAGATCTGAAAGCGCGTGCGAAGAAGACGTATGAGCGCGTGATGCGATTGCACGATGTGATCACACGTGCCAATGGTTATTCCATCACCGTCCGTGAAGAGACGATCAGTCACGAACTCGTACCGAAGCTCGATACCGTTCTGCAAATCGAAGCGAGGCAGGTGTTGTCGGGATTTCCATACCTGACCATTCATGACTCGACGGTTCGCACCATGGTGGACGATGCCATGCCGTTTGCGCACCTGCTCGGGCGGATGCGCAATGTGCAGCGGGAGCACGTGGAGAATGATCCACGGGCCGATGACAAGTTTGCGCGCTACCTTGTCGACGACAAGATCGGTGTCAGCGGTGTGGAGATGATGGCGGAGTCGATGCTTCGCGGGCGAAGAGGACAGCGACGCGCCGATCGTGATGGCAATGTCATCGAGATTGACACATTCGAACCGGAACACGGACGAGACGTTTACCTCACTCTTCATAGTGGGCTGCAGCGACAACTGTATGATATGCTCGCCATGACGGTCGACGCGCATCCGGTGGCGTGTGGCGGTGCAATTGTTGTGGTCGATGTGGCGACGCGGGAGGTGCTCGCGCTCGTTTCCTATCCTTCCTTCGATCCACGCCACTTTCGAACCGATTACAACATCTGGCGCGACGATACGGTCAATCAGCCCTTGCTTTTTCGGGCTGTTGCCAGTGCCTACAACCCGGGGTCGACGGTCAAACCGCTGGTTTGCCTGCAGGGCCTGGCGACCGGCGTGATCCAGCCGAGTACGACCATCCACTGTGACGGTTATTTCCTTCCCGGCAATCGCAATCACCTTCGTTGCTGGGTGATGGCGGGGACCCGTCAGCGTATGCGGCATGGTGACGTGAATGCGGCAGAGGCGTTGCGCGGAAGCTGCAACATCTTCATGTATACGCTTTCGGATGGCCTTGGTCTTCAGGGCATGAACGACATCTTTGATGTGGCGGGGTTGGGGAGGAACAGCGGTCTCCATTTTGCCGGCGAATCCACCGGGACAAATCCCGATCGTGCGTACTACGACAAGCGACCGGGGCTCTATTTCGGACGTGGCGTTCAGGCGCAATTGGCCATCGGGCAGGCCGAGTTGTCCATGACGCCCGTGCAGGTTGCCAACCTGATGGCACTCTATGCCGACGGACGTTCCGGCGAAGTGACGCTCATTCGCGACCAGGCATCCACGCCAGCTGCACCGCTGCCGATCGACCGTCACTACTTTCAGATTATTCGCGAGGGTATGTATGAGGTCGTGAACGATCCGGACGGGACGGCGTACAAGACCGCCCGTTTTCTTCACCCGCGGTGGGCGATGTGTGGCAAGACGGGTAGTGCGACATCCAAGGGCAAGGGAATCGCCTATCAGTGTCAGTATATTGATGGGGTCGGCGATCGTGCTGAAGTTGTCGTGATGGCTTCGTCGCGACCTGAAGCGGAAGGCCTGTTTGAACAGCGGTTTCCGCACGCCCGCCTGCAGAAGGTCTCATGTGTTCAACGTTATCCTGATGCTCCGCCAACGGAGGGCGGCGAGCACTCGCATGCCTGGTTTGGCGGCTTTCTTCAACGAACCGATGTGCAGGGCCAGCCGAATTGGTCGGAGACGCCGAAGTGGGCGTTTGCCGTGCTGGTCGAGTTTGGTGGCAGCGGTGGACGAACGAGCGGCCCGTTGGCCAAACAGGTTGCTTCGACTCTGATCGAGACCTTTGATGCTGACGCCTCGACGGGGGGATGGGCGCCATGAATCGATCCCAGGTGGAGATTACACAAACGGGTGTGTTGATCATTCTTTCCTGTTCGCTCCTGCTGCTGATGGGGCTTGCGTCAATTTACGTGACAAACACCCACTATGCGGAGTTTGACGACGGCCCGCGAAATGCGGTCAAGCAACTGGTGCGTATCCTTCTTGGACTGGCGATCGGACTGATCCTGCTGCGCGTTGGTTATTTCAATCTTGGACGCTTTTCGTACGTTCTTTTCTTCCTGGTCCTGCTGCTGCTTGTCCCGTTGTTTGTTGCACGGTTAACGCATAACGAATTTGGCGGTCTGTTCCCACAGCGGAACGGCGCCTATCGGTGGATTAATCTTCCCGGTTTTCCACTGCAACCGTCTGAACTGATGAAGGTGACGTTTGTGTTGGCACTGGCCTGGTACCTGCGGTATCGCGACAACTACCGTCGTTTCTCCGGGCTGTTGGTACCGATCGTTGCTTCGTCGGTGCCATTGGGTTTGATCTTGCTCGAACCTGACCTGGGGACATGCCTGCTGCTGGTCATTGTGCTCGGGACGATGTTGTTCATGGCAGGGGCGCGAATCAAGCACCTTGCGATCATCGGGCTCGTGGGGCTGCTCATGGTTCCCATTGCCTGGCAGAATATCAAGGGCTATCAGCGCCTGCGGGTGACGGCGCTCTTGCTTCAGAGTTCCGAGCTTCGTGAGGCCATTCGTGAAAATCCGAGTCGCTACGCGGCCATTGCGTCGCGCAAAGAGGCGATCGAATGGGCGTCCAGCAGCGGCTACCAGCTGGTGCATTCCAAGAATGCGATCGGTAGTGGACGTCTGACCGGATATGGATGGGGCAATGGGATGTACTGCAACAACCCATTGCTGCCAGACAGGCACAATGATTTCATTTTTGCGTTGATTGCACACCAGTGGGGTTTGTTCGGAGCAATGCTCGTGCTCTTGTGCTACGGCATGATTACGCTTTGCGGGATTCTCATCGCTTCGTCGACACATGAACCGTTTGCGCGATTGTTGGCGGTTGGTATCACGTCGCTGATTTTTGCACAGGTCACCATCAACATAGGCATGACGCTGGGCTTGATGCCCATCACCGGTATGACGCTTCCGTTCGTGTCGTACGGCGGCAGTGGTCTTCTCACCAATTTTATTTCGATCGCCTTACTGATCAGCGTCTCTCGGCATCGGCCATTTCTGCTGGCTGACAGACCGTTCGACTTCAGTCACCGCCGCAGTCATTCGCCGTATGTTGTGGAGCCCGGCGAGCGTGCCGTGACGACGCGTTCGTTTCCGCATTCGCGCGCCGGCTGAGCGGCTGGGAAGGTGATTAACGCGTCCGATGTCGTTGGTTCCGCGGTTGGGTGACGGCGATCATTGGTCGTCGTCGTTCAATGATCGCCAGCGTTTCCACTTTCGGGGTGTAAGGAAACATGTCGAACAGCTCGACGTGACGAAGGGCAAAATCGTGCCCGGTCAAGTACTTCAAGTCACGGACCAGCGTTCGCGGCTCGCAGGACAGGTATGCGAGGCGCGCCGGCCTCAACCGAACGATCTGCTCCAGGACACCCTGATCAATGCCACGTCGGGGAGGATTGACCGCGACGAGGGCGCGACTCGCGGTCAGCCCGGTTTTGGCCATGTCACGCACGACATGCGGAAGTGCCTGCTCGACCGAACCGGATCGGAACGTACAGTTGCCGATACCGTTGGCCTGGGCGCTGTCGCGTGCGAACTCGACAGCCTCTTCGACGATCTCGATGCCGATCGTCTGGTAAGCACTGGAAGACGCAACCATCCCGATGGTTCCGACACCGGCGTATAAATCGAACAGGGTTTCTCTACGGTCAAGGTGCAAACGCTCGACCATGGTGCGATATGCGGATTCGGCCACCGATGTGTTGACCTGAAAGAAACTGGTGAGCCCGAGCCGAATACGAAGCCCCGCGATCTCTTCTTCCATGTAGTCGCGGCCACTTCGCGTGATGTTCCTGCCGCCGAACATGGCGTTCCCCACCTTGGGATTCACATGTTGAACGACGCCCACGATGTTGGCCGACGCTTTTTCAAGTTGCGAACAGAACACGTCGAGACCGTGGCAGCGTTCGTCGCGTGTCACCACGCCCACCAGCAATTCCCCGGTTCGCATACCTTGCCGAACTGTGACAAAACGGAGATCACCTGAACCGTCTGATTCGTTGTAGATGCTGATGTCTGCTGCGGCGATGGCCTCTCGAACGTGCTCGATGGCGTGATTCAGATCAGGAAGCTGCACGGGACAACCGGGTATATCCAGGACATTGTGGGTTCCGGCCAGGTACAGCCCGAGATGAACATCTCCATTCTCTGTACGCCGCGGCACGAGCTTGCTGCGATTTCGATAATTGGGCTTCTCGCGTGACGGCAGGATGTTACGAATGCGTTTCGATTCGAAATCGGGAATCGACGCTTCGTCAAACCATTGCCGGACGTATGTCAGTTTGCCTTCGAGTTGGTCAGCATACGGCGTCTCGAGGGACGGACATCCGCTGCAGGCAGGGCGGTGCTGGCATGTCAGAGCATCATTCATCTGTGTGCGCTATCGACCAAGTTCGTACATTTCCGAGACCATCGCTGCGAACGCTGATCTGTCTTCTGGCAACCCTGTGCATATGTTCATCGAATTGTCGTGAGAATCTCTGCAGCCGCCTGGAGTTGCAGCGTGACCTTCACATGGTAGGCTCGAACAGCAGGGAAGTGAATCAGCCAAACGTAAGAGTTCGTGGGACCTATCGTGATGCGCGTGTTGTCCGACAGGAACCCGAAACGGGAATCGAATCATGACCGCGACCGAAAAGTCAGTGCTGGCCGTTGCATCGGCTGAGCTGCGCGGCCTCGGTTCCTCACGATTTCGAACCGTCCTGGCGGATCCGCCGTGGCGGTTCGCACACCGGACCGGAAAAGTATCGCCCGAACATCAGAGGCTGGGGCGGTACGGGACTATGTCGCTGCGTGATATCCAGGAACTCCCCATTCCCGATTTGGCTGATCGCGATAGTCATCTCTATCTCTGGGTACCGAATGCACTTTTACCCGAGGGCTTAGAGGTCATGCGGTGCTGGGGGTTTGCCTACAAGACTAACCTGATCTGGTACAAGGTCCGACGGGATGGTGGGCCGGACGGACGTGGCGTGGGCTTTTATTTCCGGAATGTCACTGAGCTGCTTCTCTTTGGTGTTCGGGGCTCATTGCGAACGGAGCCGCCCGGTCGTCGTCAGCCGAATATTGTGGTCAGCCGCAAACGGGAGCACTCCCGAAAGCCTGATGAGCATTACGACGTGATCGAGTCCTGCAGCATCGGACCCTACCTGGAGCTGTTTGCGCGGCACGCACGTCCGGGGTGGGTTCAATGGGGGAATGAGCTGCTTGCCGAGCCGGTCGAATCGGTGGATGCGGCCGAAGCAAAGGCCGACACGGTGTAACCATGGCTGAATTGATCAGCGAATCGATCACGCCGCTGGGTGGGAAAGATACAGCGCTCATGGCAAAGGGTGAGCCGGGCCTGCCAGAGGGGTTTCGCTGGCGTGGCGAGGATTTCCGGATACTCAGCGTGGTACGGGCCTGGAAGGTATCGACCCGCGACCGCGGTTTACCCGATGGTGAGCTGTATCTCCGTCGGCACTGCTACGAGCTTGTCATGTCTGACCGGAGTCGGTGGTCGATCTACTTTGTCCGTCAGGCGCCGCGATCCGGCAACCGATTCCAGCGGTGGTTTCTCTACACGCGTGCGGATGGTGAGGCGGCCGGAGCTGGTGACACGTAGGCAACAAAAAAACCGGTCAACCCAAGAGGGGATGACCGGTTTCGTTATGTCTGGACGTTGCCGTGTTCGCTTAGCTTGTGATAAGCGACGGAGCAGGCTGCGGTGTGCCGGCTTTGGGCAGCCGGGCGGCACGCGACGTCGTCTTGCGGACGCGGCTTCGTCTTGTCGGGCCGGCTGATGAGGCTTCCGACGTTGATTCGAAGAAATTGCCAAGTGCTCGCACGCGGTCCTGTCGTTTGCGGACAAGCGACTCGACGTTGAGCTGCTTGAGATTATCCAGCGAGCTGCAGATGAAGCGTTCGAGATTGTTCCCGGCTGATTCCGGGTTGCGATGTGCGCCGCCGACTGGTTCGGGGATCACATGATCGATGACATTCAGCTTCATGAGTTCCTGGGCGGTGATCTTCAGGGCTTCGGCTGCATGCTTCCGCTGATCGGCTGTCTTCCACAGGATGGCTGCACATCCTTCCGGCGAGATCACCGAGTAGAAGGAGTGCTGGAACATGGCGACACGGTCGCCGACGCCGATGCCGAGAGCGCCTCCGCTGCCCCCTTCACCGATCACTGCACACACGATCGGGACCTTCAATCGCGACATTTCCATCATGTTGACGGCGATGGCGGTTGAAATGCCACGCTCTTCAGAGCCGACGCCGGGGTAGGCGCCCTGTGTATCGATGAGGCAGACAACTGGAAGGCCGTATTTTTCCGCGAGCCGCATGCGAAGCAGCGACTTGCGATAGCCTTCGGGGTGGGCACAACCAAAGTTGCATTCCACTCTTTCCTTGATGTCGCGTCCCTTGTTGTGACCAATGAGCATGACCTTATGTGCGCCGATGCGGGCAAAGCCGGTCACGATCGCACGGTCATCGGAGTAGGTTCGGTCACCGTGGAGTTCGCTGAAGTCCCGGAAGATCGAATGAATGTAGTCATTCGTCTGCGGGCGTTTGGGATGCCGAGCGACCAGAACCGTCTCCCACGGGGTGAGATTGGAGTAGAGTCGCTTCATCGTCGTTTGAAAACGATCCTGCTGCTGCTGGATATCAGAGGAGAGGTCACATTGGCGATCTGCCTGTTCCCGCTCCATCTCTTCAATATCGTGCTGGATACGCAGCAGGGGCTTTTCAAATTCCAGATACTCTTTCGCACTCGCTGCGGCCACGTTGGCCGACGCAACTCGTGTACTGCTTTTCATATGTAGTTCTTCCTTGACGGAATTCTGTGCACTCGTTGCCGACACCTATGCGCCAATACTCGAATAACGGATATTCGTTCAATTCGTTGGTATCGATGGGCATAGGGTACTTAATCGGCATACCATCGCAAGCATAATCACATAGAACGTTAACAAAACATGACTGACAGAACTGCGGCGAGAATTCTGTGAAATTTTGGTAAAATCCTATGCGGCAGGCGTTTGTCGCGCCTGTGAGGCCTGCCGCTGGCTAAGGTTGAGGGACCAAAGCCGTAGCTTGGGTAATCATAGCGCGAAGCTGAGTGTCCGTCTCGTCTGCGGTCAGCGCTTTGACAGAAACTTGCGCCATGAGGCGGTCCAGGGAGAGCATCAGGCGGCGTTGTGTGTCTCTACGGGTGGATGAAGGCGGTCGTG
>JBMYUM010000169.1:0-8728 GCA_049605375.1 Phycisphaerae bacterium
CAACACCGACCTATTTGTCGCTGCTCCGCGAACGCGGCCTGGAATATGGTCTTCCCAGCATGGCGAGCGCCTGATCACTCACCAACGGCGTCGCTACGAACCCAACCAGGCAATCACTTTCAATTCGATGGCAATCGGTGTCGGCAAGCGGCCGACTTCCATGGTGGTCCGGGTGGGATTGGGTTTTCCTTCTCCTGCAAAGTACTCGGCATAAATGGGATTGAATCGAGGGAAGTCATCCATGTCAGTCAAGAAAACCGTGACGTCGACAATTTGATTCCATGATGCACCGGCATCTTCAAGAACGGTGCGGACGTTATCGAAAACAGTTCGCGTTTGCGTTTCGATGTCATATGCAACGATCTTGCCGGCGTCATCAAGGGTGACACCGGGGATGTCCTTGCTGCCGCGTTGACGCGGACCGATACCGGACAAAAAGAGCAGATCGCCGACCCGGCGCGCATGGGGGAAAGCGCCGACAGGTTCCGGGGCCCGTTCACTCACGAATTCACCAGTCATTGTTGCTCCTTCCTAATAGTTCTTACTCTTACAAAGCAAACTCTTTGCGTTCCTCACAGAGTTGACCCAGTCTTGATTCGTCAACGTCCAGTTCGTGTGTGCGCAGTCGCTTCCCTGGTGCGCGGCCGCCGTATCCGAATCGCAGCGGCTTGCGAACGACGTCGTGCGTAAGCAGCCATTTGCCGTAGCACCCCTCCGCCCATTTCACGCCCGGGCATACTTGCAGAAATCTCACAGCCGCCGCTGAGAGGATGCTAGTCTCGCCGACCATGCATCCAAGAATGATACCCACGTTATGCCGCCTGGCGAGATGCGCGATCGCAAGAGCAGGCATCATGCCACCGCACTTGCTGAGCCTGATATTGAAATAGTGCGCTACGTTCTTCTTGATCAGATCACGCGCCTGGTCCAGGCTCACCAAAGATTCATCGTGGATCATCTTCATGCCGGTTTTTTCGTGCAGCGAAACCAGTCCGTCATCATCGCGCGGCGCCATCGGTTGCTCGATGGCAAAAAACGGGGCGTGGCGATGCTCGTCGAACCACGTAACGGCTTCGTCGTGCGTCCACTTGCCATTGGCATCGAGGCGAAGCGAAGTCTGACTGCGGACTTTGTCGGGACGAAGGTATTTGCAGACGCCCGCGATGCGCGCGTCGTCATCAGGCATGCCGACCTTGAGTTTGAAGTCTCGCAACCCCCACCAGGATAGGAGTTTCATGCGACGGATGGTGCCCGCCAAACTTTCTGAGGCGAGGACACCCGAGAACCGTACGCTGCGAAAACTTCCTGGATGGCCGAATCCGGCAAGACCCATCCAACCTACGACGTCATCCATATTGCGGCCGTAGAAGCGGCAGACCGCATCCAGGAGCGCCAATTCGACACCCGCGCGTGCAGCTGGGATGGCGTGTCCGGATTCGTCATGCCATGGAAGCGCTTCGATGAATGCAAGTGCTTCGGCGAATGAGTTGGGGTGAAAGTCGACCAGGTGGGGAACCAGCGTCTCCTGTATGGTCTGAATGACAGACGCGACGGATTCGCCTGTCACATAATGACGCGGTAACGTCTCACCATATCCCGTCACCGTGTCATACAAGTCGACTGCCACCACGATGGCATCGGACACGCCGCGCAAAGAGGCCGCGTGTGCCACACGACCTTTCAGCGGAATCGAAAGCGGAAAGACTCTAACAGATTTGACGACGGCGTAACTCATGCAAGCGATGGAAGCGATCGACCTTACAGGTATCCCGGAGCTGGGCTGTTTATTCGCCCGGTGTTGCGGTCGGCAGGGTGACCACCGGCTCCTTGTCCTTCGCACCGGCTTGACGCACCTGTGACATCACGCCGGACAGGAGAACGATAACCACGGCCAGAACAATGACAATCGACAACCACGACGAGGCTTTCTGCCGAAAGCTGGCAAGACCCTCCGATCGGCCTGCCAGGGCGCTCGCGAGGAAGAAGATACCCATCGCCAACAGAAATTTGAGACCGAAGAGGGCGTGATACGGCATGGGTTCCACTTTGGGCTGAATGGCGAGAATCCAGAAATTCAGAAACCCTGTCAGCATGATCACGCCGATCGAACTGAAGATGACCTTGGACCATCGAGCACGCTGGGCGGCAATGATGCCCTCGTCGACCTGGTCGGCCGGCGACAGGGCGACGCGCTGAAAAATTGCACCACCGACGGCGGCCATGACGGCGAGCAAGTGCAGTGCTCGTGAAACGAGTAGTACGAAGTCAATGTCCATGCTGATCATCCTGCCTTTTTGAATTCCAGTTGCGCTAACGGCTACAGCGCGGCGGTACCCGCCGGCAGGGGATTCTAACGCCGCCGTTGCTTACCGATAGTCAATTGGCGATTTCACGATGAGAATTGCTGGGGATGCTACCTGTTCGTTTGCTGTGATTTGTTCGCGCGAGCAGGTTCGACAGGTCGCAACTACTCACAGAAGTCACGAAGATCACTTTCGTCGAGTACGTCGAAACCCTTGTCGCGTAATGTCTTGACGGAATGTTCGATGTTATCCGGCATAACGGCGATGGCCGCGTGCCCACGCGGTTGGACAAGCAACGGATAGGTGTAATAGATGTTGATTTCTGCACCCAGCAAGGCAGCCCAAGTCTGCAACAGGGCCCGTTTGCCATGGGGCAAACTCACAACAATCAGGTCGGTTTCACTGATCTGGAAGCGAGCGTCGCGCAGCACTTCATAGGCCCGATCCGGGTCATCGAGAATCATGCGGGCAATGGCACAGTCAACGGAATTGACAATGCTGATCGCCAGGATGCGAATGTCCGTACGGCTGAACAGGCTGGTCAGACGGAGCAGCTGCCCGACCCGGTTTTCGACGAATACGGACTGCTGGCGAACGACCGGGTCGCCGTGCGCCTCCATGGTTTCAAATGGTTCATGTTCCATGAGTCTTATGTAGTGTGGTTTCGGTCCGACCTCAAGAAAAACTTGAGCCGACAGGGTTGAAAACGCGGATTCCCTGCAGAATCTCCGGCTGACGCGGCGCCTGCCGTGCCAACTCCCACCTTGCGCACCTGCCAATTACGCAGGCGCTGTCGCTGTCAGGTTGGCAGGTCTTTGGTGCGACCTCGCCGTAAGATGGCGTAAATCTTCCAAAAACAAGGGTTTACGGTCTCGGCAGTCGTGGCACGCCATATGCAATCTATCAAAGCATGAAGTTCCCGCGCCCAAAAAAGGGCGCTTCGAGAAGAAAGGAGACATGATGTCGAAAGTCATAGGTATCGACTTAGGTACAACAAACTCGGTGGTCGCCGTTGTGGAAGGTGATAATCCCAAGGTTCTCACCAATGCACAGGGTTCCCGGTTGACCCCGTCTGTTGTCGCCATCACGGACAAAGGCGATCGCCTGGTCGGACAGGTGGCCCGGCATCAGCAGGTTACGAACCCGGAGAACACGGTTCATTCGATCAAGCGATTCATGGGGCGGCGTCACAGCGAAGTGAGCAGTGAAGAGAAGATGGTACCGTACAAGGTCGTCGGTGCGTCATCGGAACTCGTCAAAGTTGAAATTCGCGGCAAGGAGTACACCCCGCCTGAAATCAGCGCCATGGTTCTGCAGGATTTGAAGAAGACGGCGGAAGACTACCTGGGGCAATCCGTTGACCGTGCCGTCATTACCGTGCCGGCTTACTTCAATGATTCACAGCGAAAGGCTACCAAGGATGCCGGTGAGATCGCCGGCCTGAAGGTGGAACGCATCATCAACGAGCCGACGGCAGCTGCGCTGGCGTACGGCCTCGACAAGCAGACTGAACAGACGATTGCAGTCTTTGACCTTGGCGGTGGTACCTTTGACGTCTCCATTCTAGAAATTGACCCGGAAATCGGGACGTTCGAAGTGAAGGCGACGAGCGGTGACGGTCACCTCGGTGGTGATGACTACGACGAGGCACTGATCCACTTCCTGGCGGACGAATTCAAGAAGAAGGAAGGTGTCGATCTCCGTAGCGACCCCATGGCACTGCAGCGTCTCAAGGAAGCGGCCGAGAAGGCGAAGTGCGAGTTGTCGACGGTTCTTGAGACGTCGATCAACCTGCCTTACATCACAGCGACGGAGAGTGGTCCGAAGCACTTGCAGCAGACCATGACGCGTTCGCAATTTGAGCAGCTTACTGCGAGTCTGACGGAACGTTGTCGCAAGCCTGTGATGGAAGTTCTCGAAGGGTCGAAGCTGAATCCCAATCAGATTGACGAGGTTGTCCTGGTTGGTGGTTCGACACGCATTCCGGCTGTCCAGGAACTCTGCAAGACCATCTTCGGCAAGGAGCCCAACAAGAGCATTAACCCGGATGAGGTTGTTGCGGTTGGTGCGGCGATTCAGGGAGCTGTCCTGGCCGGCGAACGCGAAGACATCGTTCTTCTCGATGTCACACCGCTGACGCTCGGTGTGGAGACGCTCGGTGGTGTCGCGACGCCGTTGATTGAAGGTAACACCACGATTCCGACGTCAAAGACAGAGACGTTCTCGACCGCCGCGGACAATCAAACGGAAGTGACGATTCACGTGCTTCAGGGAAATCGTCCGATGGCAACGGACAACCGTACGATGGGACGATTCAATCTGACCGGCATTGCATCCGCCCCGCGAGGTATGCCGCAGATCGATGTCACGTTCGACATCGACCGCAACGGCATCATCAACGTGTCGGCGAAAGACAAGGCCACCGGTAAAGAGCAGTCGATCCGTATCGAAGGCGGCGGTGGGCTTGATCAGGAGGAGATCGAACGCATGAAGCGTGAAGCCGAGGAGCATGCGGCCGACGACCTCAAGCGTGCGGAGCTCGTCAAGACACGTAACGAGTCAGAGAATGCAGCTTTCGAAGTCGAAAAGCAGCTCAAGGAGCATGGTGAAAAAGTGCCGGCCGAAGAGCGCTCCAAGATCGAAGCGTCCATCAATGCTCTGCGTGAGACGTTGAAGAACGACGATGTCGATGCCATCAAGAAGGCCAACGAGACGCTGATGCAGGATGCGCAGACGCTTGGCAAGATCATCTACGAACAGGTTTCACAGGAGCAGGCCGCCGCGGGTGCCGCCGGCGGTGCCGGTCCGGACATGGGCGGAGGTGCACCGGAAGGCGGGGCTCCCAAGGATGATGATGTCATCGACGCAGAGTTTGAGGTGAAAGACTCAAAGTAGGGGACGTACCGGAGCTTACTCATTCCCAGAGGGGCATGCACCCCAGTGCCCCTTTGCCAGTGCCCCTTTACCCCAGTGCTCCTAAACGCCGGTGCCCCTTTCACTCAAGCCGGCGGCCTTGCGTCTTCAACGCGGATGCAAGGCCGCTCTCCACGTGTGTTGGGGCCATCCCTCCGGATGACGGCGCGATTCACGGATGGTGTAGGAATCGCCGATGAAAATTTTGCCCGAGGCTCTTTCGGAAACGGTGCTCGGGCGTATGCTATTACCCCTCTGATCCAACGCCGTCGAATTGCTCCCTGCAACTTGGCGGTGATCAGTCACGGCCGCGTAGCTCAGCTGGTTTAGAGCGCAGGATTCATAACCCTGAGGTCCCCGGTTCAAGTCCGGGCGCGGCTAGTTCCTTCTCACTCTCTCGCCAAATCCAAGTTGATTTCCAACCCGCTTGTTCCCAGCATAAAGCGATTTGTTTTTTGATTCTCGTCATTCACGGAGCAAGAATGACGCAGCGTCGCACAGGCGCGAGCCTGTTGTATGCTTATGCACAATGAGACAACTGGACAAGACAAGTGGAGAGTGTCATGGTCGGGATGATGCTTCTTTTGGGATTGGTCGTGACACCCATTCAGGCGAACATGGGTTCGAATGCAATCCACGTTCCCACAACAGGACGTGTTGATTTTGAAACGATAGAGTTAGTCGATACAACCCCTCGCGACGGTGAGTCGCTTTTCAGTGTCGCCAACAACCGCATCTGGCTTGATTTCAGCGGCGCGGCAGACCTGATCGAGCCGGGCAGTATTACGATTCGAGAGCTTCTTGCAGATGGTGAGTTTGGCCCTGACCTGAGTATTCACTTCACGTTCAAGGTAGACGATTCTACCATCACGATGTCAGAAGTCGGGGAGATATTGAAGCATCGGGCATGGTATGAAATCAAGCATGACCTCGATTGGTCGGCTATGGAGCCATTCGTGCTTCACCTTGTACTGCAGGTGGGTGACGCCAACAACGACGGCAGGGTTCTCCCCAACGACTTGTCGCAAATCAATGCCGAATGGCCTGGCGGTCTGCCATTCATTTGCTATCGCGGATGCCGAACGGACATAGACGGTGACCGACGGCTCTTACCCATCGACTTGAGATGCGCCAACGACCATATGCCGTCATTGCGAGTGAGCAAGCCCACCGGCCACTAAATAGCGAACGGTCTGTTATTCCATGAAGATGGTTCCATTGGCCGATCCGGTCAATTCATCGGGGGATTATTCCACACAGATCGGGGGGGCACGCACAGATCGGGGGCGACGCCCAGCATCTCGTAGGCCCTATAGCACTACGCCGTGACTAGCGTGCCGTCGCATGTACGCCGGTAGAGAAGCGTGGCAACCGCCATCATCATCAGGGCAGCCATGATCACTCCCCAGTTGCTGACGGCTGGAATTGGCGTGCCCCCGTCGGTCAGTGTGATGACCTGATCAGCGGCGACCGTTCCCGTTGTTGTCGTTGTACCATCAGGCCATTCGATTCGGATTTGATCGACTTGCGTTGCTGAACCCAATCCGAAGAACGCCTCGGCGGGCTCCTGGCCCAGGAAGCTGGTCCCGGCGGTAATGACTCTTGCCATGGTCATGCCCCCGACTTCGACGTAGACAATCGCACCGATCGCCCAGTGATTGGCTCCGCTCATCCTTGGTTTGACCACCAGGTAATGATTCGTGTCGGTGGTGTCATTGCGCAGGAGGCGAATCGTTCCCGCACCCTCATCGGTACAGATCTGTAACAAATCGAGGTCGCCATCTCGTTCGGAGTCAATAGCGAGAAGGGCGCTTCCCCATTGCGTGTCGTCGAAATTGACCTCTGCGGAAACGTCGATGAAGTTTGCCGGGTCCGTTCCGGCGTTCAGGTAGAACCTTGACGGATCCGTCGGCCAACTGTCGAACCTGAAGCCATTGGTCGCCGCAATATCAGGCCATCCGTCCCGGTTGGCGTCAATGAATGTTGCACCCCAACCCCAGTCACCCTCATGACAATTCGTGTCCTGTGAGACTTCCGAAAACGTAAGCGGAGCCATGGAGTCCGTGCGGAACAGAACATTGTGACGAAAGCCATCTTTCGTGACTCGGGTGACATTGGTGATATAAACATCGAGATCACCGTCGTTGTCGTAGTCGCTAAGGGCGACCCCCATATCGTTCATCGGATTGTCGATTCCTGAAGGCGGAGCAAGATCGGCGTAGGTGCCATCACCACCGTTTATCCAGAGCTTGTTGGGTTCGAAGTCGATGGCCTGCAAGATGTCCAGCCATCCGTCTCCATCAAAATCGTGCATCACCGGCTGCCAGTAGAAAGCAAAGTTGCAGATCCCCGAGGCCGCCGTAGCGTCTGTGAACGTACCATCACCATTATTCATCAACAGGTAACATGTGCCGGACCAATAGCCGAAATGTAAATCGAGAAACCCATCACGATTGAGATCGCCGGCTGCGAATCCTCCAAAGTGCATCTGGGGATAGCTGATGACCACGCCGGTCAGTCCGGCCGCCGCAGTGACATCAACAAACGAGCCATCGGGCTCCTGTCGGTAGAGCAGAATGTAGGTGTCATCGCAGGGCGCCTCGCAATTGGCTCTCGCAACGACGAGATCAAGATCATGGTCGCCGTCATAGTCGAACCAAAGGCCTGCACGGTTGGCATCCGTGTCAGCGAGCCCAACAAGTGCGGCCACTTCCGTGTAGGTGCCATCCCCATTATTGCGATAGAGTTGATCGGGTGTGCCTGATTCCGTTGGAACGAAGAAGTCGACATCACCGTCGTTATCGTAGTCGGCGGCGGCGGCTCCTGAGCCCATGCCTTCCGGTGCGAGATAAGCGCCGATTCCTGCTCCCGGGCCGACTTGGTTAAACGCAAACTCTTGTCCGCCCATCGCCATGTTTGCAGCAAAGAAAAGTAACAGCGCAGCTACCCGCAATCCGACGTTCATGGTATTTTCCCCTTCCGCATTGGCCATCCCGGGCTACATTGATTTGTGATAAGGAACACCCCGGTTTCCATAATCTACGTCATCGGGAGCCGGAATCCAACCTGGTATGTCGCCGGTTTTCGTGAAACAGTCAAAACGGTCAGGGCGTGGACGGATTATCGCTGTGCAAGCCTGCATTGGTAGTCTCCTTGTCCCGGGGCCTGGTAGCCCGAAGACCAATCGTTTCGCAGTTGCATCCAACGATGCAAGCCGTACGCATTCGACTCGCCGTGAGGGAACTGCAAACGTGCACGATTGAACATAGATGCTCACTTTCCTTCTCATCCCCGCTGCTTTGATGGTAATCGTCGGCCTGATTCTATGTTGGGTCAGCTTTAACGGTGGGATTGAGCGCCAGCGCATCTGCGAAGCGTGCAACTATTCACTTCGTGGCAACGCAACCAATGTCTGCTCGGAATGCGGCAAAGAGCAAACATGCGTAAAGCTCACGGGTTTCTCGCCTCAGCAACGTTCCGACATGCTGATTGTCGGGTGGGTCCTCGCTTTC